>JAYULN010000211.1:0-5312 GCA_043763525.1 Hymenobacter sp. | reverse complement strand
TGATGCCCGACTACTGACTACTTAATACTGGCTACCTACTGAGAAGGTGGCTTTACTCATGCAGTTGGCGCGGCACTGCGTCCGGTGCTGGGCCTGATGCCGGGCCAGGCTGCCGCGCGACTGCCCGGCCTGGGCCGTGGTGGTGCCGCGCGGAAGCGCCCGGCCATTGCCAGCATCGAATAAAGAGGCGGCAAGGCGGCCCGCCGTGGGCAATTGCACACGGGAAGATAACGCCCGTAGCACCTGCTACGGGTTGGAGGGAATTGACCCGGAAATTCATGGTATTGCAGCGTTGAACGCGCCCAGGCAGCGTAGCCCGGCAAGCAGCGTTGATTATTGGATAGGACGAAACGGCCTCCGCAGAGGCTCGCGCACGACTTATCCCCGCTGGGGCGGCAACTCAATCTCGCCCCGGTAGCCTACCGGTGTGGCCCCCACGCGGGCAGCCAGTCGGGCTTCAGACAGCCCAAAAATCGGCCGGGCAAACACTATCCGCCACTCGGCCAGGCAGTGCGAATCCAAGCCTTTGAAGGAAGTGAGCAACTGCTGCAATGGCAGTCGCTCGCCGTTTTTCTTCACCGTGTACTGCACGCCATTGCAGTCGTCGAAGCACCCCAGGCGTATTGTATGACGCAGTTGGCAATCCTGGCTGTGTGCGTAGGCAAATGGCCGCTCAATGGGTTGCACCGGGCGCTCCACGAGGTCAACCCCCACCACCAGCAGGTAGTTGAGCAGCAGCAGCAGCGTGAGGTACGGGCGAAAAACCATAAGCGCAGACCAGGCCAAAAGGGTGCGCTATCTACGGCGCACGCCTCCGAACGATTTAAAAAACAATTACTTAAAAATCAACCAGGTTTCTATCTTGAACAACGGGTTTTCAGCTAGGCAAAAAACACGCGCTCCACCGTCCAGTAAGCCGCTATCAGGCCGATGACGACGGACAATGGAATGACCACTCGCTGCTTGTACCAACTTTTATTGGCGGCCCAGCGCCCGACCAACGCCCAGCACAGCAAAATCACCGTAACCTGACCTAGCTCCACGCCCACATTGAAGGAAATGAGCGAGCCGAAATAGTCCTTTTGAGGTAGCCCCAGTCCCGTGAGGGCGCTGGCGAATCCCATGCCATGCACCAGCCCGAAGCCAAACACAACGAACACCCGCCACGGGTTCAGCCGGTCGGTTATGATATTCTCGATGGCCACAAACAGGATGGACAGCGCAATAATGGGCTCGATAATGGCCGGCAGCGGCCGGATAATCCCATACATCGCCAAGCCCAACGTGATGGAGTGCGCCACCGTGAAGGCGGTGGCCTGCATCAGCACCGGCTTCAGGCGCGGCTCCAAAATATAGAGGCTGATGATGAACAGAATGTGGTCGAACCCCAGCGGAATGATGTGCGTGAAGCCCAGCTGCAGGTACGTCCCGAAAATCTCGGTGCGTGAGAGCTTGCTCAGGTCCGTATTAAGGACGTGCGCGGCGGCTGGCAACGCCAGTAGCACCAGCAGCGGCAGCGCCACAAGGGCGCGGCGCGGCAGGAGCATTTGGTGCAGGAGGCCGGCGGATTTCATAGTTCAGCAGAGGTGGTGACAGTTCCCGGTCTGACCGGTTGAAGTATGAACGACGACGTAACAACGACAACCGGTCAGACCGCCCAGGGCGGTCTGACCGAAGCTACGACGCATTACCGGGCCGCCAGCAGTTTCTTGCCTTCCGCCTCCACCTCGGCATTGAGGTAAGGCGCGGTTTTCAGCGACTTTTCAATCAGCGTCTGACCCTCGGCCATTTTACCGGTTTTGGTCAGAATAAGCCCGGCGCGGCACAGTAGTACGGGGTTTTGCGAGCCCGTGCGACGGGCCACCCGCATGTACTTCAGCGCCTCGGCAAACTCGCCGCGCTTGTAAAGCACCCAGGCCATGGTTTCGTTCACGTCGATGTTATCAGGCCGACGGGCGTATTCGATTTTGGCGTGCTCCAGGGCCTTGTCCAACTCATTGGTTTTGAGGTAAGCGTAGGCCAGCTCGCGGTCGGCGTAGTGGCCCATCTGCTCGTTGCTGTCGGCCTCTTTGGCCGCGCTGGCGAGCATATCGATGGACTCATCGGCCATTTTTTTCGATTCATCAGCCTGGCCATTCAGGCGGTACAGATCCGTCAGCTCATCCGTGAAAGCATAGTCCTTCACCGTGATACGGGCCTGCTGGTAGTACTTAATGGCCGTGGGATAATCTTTCCGGGCTGCCGCGATGCGGCCCAGGCTGGCAAGGGCGTAGGCATAGCCGGGGCGGGCTGCCAGGGCCATCAGGTAGTGGCCGTGGGCGTGGGCGGTGTCGCCGCTCACCTCATACAGGTGGCCCAGGGCCACGCGGGTCCACTCCGTCTGCTCCAGGCCAATGTAGCCGGCTTTTACGGCCATGTCCATGGCCTGCATAGCGCCTGGCACGTCGCCGTAAATCTCGCGCAGGTAGCTCACCCGGGCGTAGGCCGGCAGGTCGGGCCGCAGGGCATTCATCTTATCGGCCATCTTCACGGCCTCATCGTAGTGGCCCATTTCCACGTTGGCATCGGTCAGCAGGCCGTACACGAAGCCGCTGTTGGGGTTAATTTTTTGGGCTTGCTGGGCAATGCCCAGGCCCTGGGCAAAATGGTGCTGCGTGAGGCACAGCGAAGCTTTGCAGCACAGGGCCTCAAAGTTTTCGGGTTCGGCTTGCAGCACTTCCTCCAGCAATTGCATGGCCGCTCCGTCGTAATACGGGTGGTCGCCGGTCACGCGGGCTTCCTGCATGTAAGCCTGGGCTAGCAGCAGACGGCTTTTTTGGTCGTTCGGGTTAGTGCGCAGCTTGGCCAACAGGCCTTCAATCGCGGCTTTGGTGTTCAGCCATTCTTTGCCCGCCGAAAGGTCGCCGTGGCGTTCCTTAAGCTCAGGGGTCCGAAACTCGGGTTTTTTAAAGATGAAAATGGCGGCAACCAGTGCGCCAAAAAGAAGCAGTAAGCTGGGGTATAGATACTTTTTCAAAACAGAAGGAGGATAATGACAAGGGCAAATATTCTAAAACAATCACCAAAAAAGAGCCGCCGCCAGTCCTGTCAGGACCAAACGACGGCTCTTTTACAATTCAGCAGCTAAGGTTGGTTAGTGACGCTCGACGCGTACCGACTGCACCACCGTTTTGCCGCTGTAGAGCGTGACGATGTACTGGCCGGGGGCGATATCGCGGCCGGGCTGCCACGTTACCTCGTTTGCGCCCAGCGCGAAGTTCTTGTCTTTGGCCAACGTGGCAACCTTACGGCCCGTCATGTCGCTCACCACCAAGCTCATCTCGCCTTTGGCTGGCAATTCGAAGCGCAGCGTGGTGCGGTCGTTGAAGGGGTTGGGGTAAGCCTGCGCAGCAGTCAGGTTAGGCGACAGGCCCAGCGACGAACGCTGCGCCAGGGCTACCCGCTGGGCAGTAGTGCCGCTCCAGGGAGTTTGCACGAAGGGATAAACCGCCTTGAACGTGGTATCGTTGGCGCTAATACCGGCGTTGAATGCCAGCACGCGGCCCAACTGGGCAGTAACGGGGCTGGTTGAAGCAGGAGTGTAGTCGTCGTACCACAGGCCAATAGCAGCCAGTACGGCACCACCCACGGCTTGCAGCTCGATGCGGGTCACGTCATCCTCCAGGCGACGACCGTTGGGGAAGCCGTCCATGTTTGGAATGTTCTGGAGGGTCGAGTTATTGTACATTGTGTATGCCGTATTGTTCGTCGGATTAAATGCAATCACCGCAGCAGCTAACAAACCTTCCGAGCTAAAGTCGGGATTCAGCGCACCATTGGCTAGCGTACGGGGCGTTACGGGCACGGCCATGTTCAGGCGTAGCATATCGCCAAATGTGGGCAGAAAGTTATTGATGAACGGCTTACCAGCCGTGAGCGGGTTAGCAACAGTGCTGCCCGCAAAAACAGCTTTGCCGATGGCCAGCTGGTAGGGCGGCAGGTTTGGCACGCCGGTGTGGAAGATGGGCAGCAAATCGACCGAGCGCGGCTGAGCCGATTGCAACAGGTAGTTGCCGAAAGCGGCATCATCCAAAGCGGTGCCAGCCACTGCGGCCGAACCCTTGAGCGGGAACAAGCCTGGAGCACCATTGCGGAAGTCGAAACCAGCCGCCGGCAAACCGGGAGTGCCAGCCAGCGACTTGCTCTGGATGCGCAACGGCCCCAGGCCGGGAATGGCTTCGCCGTAGTAGGTCTGGCCAGCGGGTTTGGGTGCCGTAGTGCCAGTGGGCACGTTGTCGGCCATGTACAGGCCCAGCTCCGGGTTTTTGGCACCGGCATCAAATTTGGCCACTAGGCCATAGGGAATGCCAGCGTTCCATTCGTCCTTGAGGCCGATGGGCTGCACCACTTCGTTGGTGAGGGGCATACCAATGCGCGACACCTGCACGTAGTTACCCGAGAAGGTCTGGCCCACGAAAGGCTGACCAGCGGCCGGAGCCGTGCCGTTCAGCGTACGCAGCGCGGGGCGGCTGGCCGAAGCCCACACACCAATAATGTAGTTGGGGTCGAGAATGCTGGTAGCAGCCGAAACTGGCTGGTTGTTCTTTTGCAGCAGCGCAATGGGCAACTGCATCACGATGGCGTGGCAGTTCTTACGGGTCAAGCCGTCGCGAGCCGCGCCGCTGGCGGGGGGGTTAGGGGTACGAATACCGCCCAGGTCGAAGATGCCGCCCAGGTCAGCAAAGAACGGGTCATCAACCGGTCCACAGAAAATTTTGTACGTTCCTCCGTTGGCCGTGCCCGTTTTAATGGCGTTGGTCATCAGCGTAGCATACGGTGTGCCCAGACCCACGGCAGGGTTGGTCTGCGAGATTGAGCGTGGCCCGATGTTGGTTGGCGGCACTACACCGTCGGTGATGAAGGCCGAGAAAGGCCCGCCCGCATCGCTACGCTCCACTGTGTAGGTCGTCTTCAGGTTTTGCTGCCCCAGCCGGATATTGAAGAACGTGGTGGGGTCCTGGTTTACGCGTGTAAACGTGAAACGGTAAGTAATGTCGTCCACCGCGTTAGCTGCCGTGGCTGCATTGTTCTTGATGTGAATCTCATACCGTACGTTTTCGCCGAACGTATTATAGTTCGGGCCGCCTTGGGGCAGCTCAAACGGAATGTAGTTGGCAATAATCGTTACCGTATTCGGGTCATCCGGGCTGCGGAAGGCGTAGAGGTCGGTGTTATCGGCCAGCGGGTCATCGGCGATGAGCGGAGCCTCCCGGTGGCTCGAAGCCTCCAACGTGTTGTGCTGGCCACTCCAGGCGAGCATCCCTCCTACCGAA
>JAYULN010000210.1:0-2150 GCA_043763525.1 Hymenobacter sp. | reverse complement strand
AAACCTTCTGGATTGCCTCGCCCTACTTCGAAACCCAGAGCACCGCCATGCTGCTGGCCATGCTGTTTGGCTACTCCATGCAGATTTTTGCCGATTTCGCCGGCTACTCGCTGATTGCCATCGGCGTGGCACGCATGTTTGGCTACGACCTGCCCGACAACTTCAATTTTCCTTACATCAGCCAGTCCGTTACCGAGTTCTGGCGGCGCTGGCACATTTCCCTCTCGTCCTTTTTGCGCGAATACCTCTACGTGCCACTGGGTGGCAACCGCCGCGGCAACCTGCGCACCTACCTCAATCTGATGGTGGTGATGTTCCTGGGCGGCCTTTGGCACGGGGCTGCCTGGAGCTACGCGGTCTGGGGCTCCTTCCACGGCATAGCGCTGGCCGTGGAGCGCCTGGCCAAGGCCCGCCTGCCCGAGGCGCGTAGCCGCTGGGCCCGCGCCGGGGCCATGCTGCTCACCTTCAGCTTTGTGTCAATGGCCTGGCTGCTCTTCAAACTGCCTCACTTCGACCAGGCGGTGAGCTACGTGCAGCACATTTTCACCAATCGCCACGTGGCCACCTCGGGGCTGGGCCTTCTCACCATGCTGTGCATTGCCGTGTATTCGCTGCCAGTGCTGCTGTACCACGCGTGGTACCTGGCGCGGGCGGCAGGCTGGGAAATCAGCGCGCGGCGCTACGATTTTGTGGGGTACGGGCTTATGCTCTTCCTCATCGTCACGAACGCCGGCCCGGCGGGCGATTTCATCTACTTCCAGTTTTAAGCCGCGCCGCCATGAAGCTCCTCTTACGTTCCTTACTTGCAGCGTTTGTTTTGCTGGGGGGGTATCACCTCTGGCTGATGGCAATGCCGGGAGCCGTTGCGGTGCCCCAGGGCATCAATCAGGACAATGTTATTCGGATGCAGGAATTCATTTATACCCGCGCCGGCGAGTGCCCCACGGTCATTCTGGGCTCGTCGCTGGCGGCCAAGTTGCGGCCTCAGGTGTTGCCGCTCAATGTGTGCAACTTAGCCCTGCGCGGACAGAGCGTGTTCGAGGGATTTGAGCTATTGCGGCGCACCCGGCGCATCCCGCAGTTGATTTTACTGGAAACAAACATTCTCGACCGCGCCCCCGACCCCCAAACCATCGAGGCCTTGTTTAACCCGGCACTGCACCCGCTGCGGCGCTGGTACCCCGGCCTACAGGCCCGCCACCAACCCCTGAACGAAGCCCTGGCCGCTGGCTTGGCGGCGTTGGCGTGGTTGAAGCCCGCAGCGGCCGCCCGCATCCAACTAAAGCTGGGCGTTGGTGGGCCTGCCCCTGGCGCGGCCCTTGCCGCCGACGACCCCACTTACCGCCCGGCCAGTGCCGCCGTAGTAGCCGCCGCCCACGCCAAATGCGACGAGCTGCCCGAGCAGCCTGTTTTTGGGCGCAACCTGGCCCTGTTGCGTCAATACGTGCGCTACTTCACTTCCCGAGGCACTCGGGTGGTATTTTTTGAGATGCCCGTAGATGAATACGCCAGCCAAGGAGCTAAAATGCACTACATCCGGCAGCAATTAGTAGCCGTCTATCCGGCCAATCAGCTTCTCTACCTGCCCCGGCCCGATTGCACCATCTACCATACCACCGATGGCATGCACCTCACCGACCCCAGCGCGTGGCGGTATTCGGCGGTATTGGCCCGCGAGATAAGCACCCTCCTACCGGTGCCCGGCACCGCCGCTGCACCGGTTGCTTCGTACCGGCTACGGTAGCATCGGCGCGGCTGCCAAAAATCAAAAACACCTCTTTACGGTAGCGTAAAGAGGTATTAGCGCAAATTTCAGGTAGCGGTACGGGATGTAGCGACGCGACCCTTCGCGTCTCCCGTTCGCGCCGGTCAACGATTGTCGTTCAACGCCGAGACGCGAAGGCTCGCGACGCTACATCCCGTACCGCAACTTGAGAACCGCTTCAGGTTACACAAATGGGGCTCTGACTACGGTAGGTTCGGACAAATTTCCTTGTTGCTAATGAGAGTTCGACAATCGTGTAACACTTTGGTTGCACATAGCCATCTGTTAGACCTCTTTCCTAAATACGTATTACTTTTTCCAGATTGAGATTTACCAGTCCGCATACAATGAGCCAAATTTGCTTGATGTGATTTAAGTGATTGCG
>JAYULN010000209.1:0-2153 GCA_043763525.1 Hymenobacter sp. | reverse complement strand
GTAGCCGACGGCTTCCCCGCCGTTCTTAGCCGGCGGATGGCTGCCGTCGAGCTGGACGCTGGGGCAGTCGAGGGGGCCCTTGTTTTCGCGCAGCACCTGGCTCCAGACGGCTTGCCACGCCCCTTGCTTGCGCCAGGCATTGAAGCGGGCGTATACGCCCTGCCACGTCAGCGAGGTCCCGGCAAAAAACTGTTTGACCGGCAATAAACGCCACTGACAGCCGCTTTTGAGTTTGTAGAGAATAACTTCCACGAGCGCCACCGGGTCAACGACCGACGGGCGGCCGTGCGCGGAACGGAAACGGGGAGCGAGGGCAGAATCCAGCGGCGAATCATATCTGTTAGACAGGACTTCGATTAAAATGCGAAAAAAGGAGTGTTACAACTCAAATTTCGCGCTTTTTTGGGAGTCCTTTGACTTTCTAAACAGCTTCAGTATAATTATTGAAAAATCGAAACTATTTCCAAAAAAATTAGCTTTGTAAGTTGCGTCTATTTGGTCGCTTGTTAGTACTTTTAAGCCGAAAATCCAGCCCTCCCGCATGAACGAGCGCATTCAAGAGAAACTAAGCATATTAGCTGATGCGGCCAAGTATGATGTGTCGTGCAGCAGCAGCGGAGGCAAGCGCAAAAACGAGAATAAAGGCCTGGGCAATGCTGAGGGCATGGGCATTTGCCACAGCTACACCGAGGATGGCCGCTGCGTGAGCCTGCTGAAAATCCTGCTCACCAACCACTGCATTTTCGACTGCGCCTACTGCGTGTCGCGCCGCTCGAACGACGTGAAGCGCGCCGCCTTCACCGTGGATGAAGTGGTGGACCTCACCATCAATTTCTACCGCCGCAATTACATAGAAGGGCTGTTCCTGAGCTCGGGCATTTTTTCGAGCCCCGACTACACGATGGAGCGCTTGGTGCGCATCGTGAAGAAGCTGCGCACCGAGCATCGCTTCAACGGCTACATCCACGTCAAAACCATTCCTGGCGCTTCCGAAGAGCTTATTGCGGAAGCCGGCCTCTATGCCGACCGCCTGAGTGTGAACATCGAGCTGCCCTCGGAGCTGGCCCTGACCACGCTGGCTCCGGAGAAAAACTATCAGGAAATCCTGACCCCGATGGCCCAGATTCGGGACGGCATCATCCAGAATAAAGAGGAGAAGGCGCTGTTCAAGAAAGTGCCCGCCTTTGCCACCGCCGGCCAAAGCACCCAACTCATTGTGGGGGCCAGCGCCGAGACGGATTTGCAAATCATCAAGCTCACCGACTCGCTCTACCAGGGCTACGGTCTGAAGCGGGTGTACTACTCGGGCTACATTCCGGTGACGGACGATGCCCGCCTGCCGCAAATCACGCGGCCACCCGTCATTCGCGAGCACCGGCTGTATCAAACCGACTGGCTGATGCGCTTTTACGGCTTTCAGGCCGATGAAATCCTCGACCCTGCCCACCCGCACCTCGACCTCGAAATTGACCCCAAGCTGACCTGGGCCCTGCGCAACCGCCACGTTTTCCCTGTGGATGTGAACACGGCCGAATACGAAATGATACTGCGCATTCCGGGCGTGGGGGCGCGCTCGGCCAAGCGCATCATCGCGGCCCGCCGCTTCGCCACCCTCAACCTGGAAACCCTGCGCCAGCTGGGCGTGGTGCTGAAACGGGCCAAATATTTCCTCACCTGCCAGGGCGAACACCAGCCCGTTATCGGCGAGCTGAGCGAGCAGCAGGTGCGCCGCCAGATACTGTTTGGGGCCGGCTCGGTGCGCTCGGCCCTGGTGACGCAGCAGCTCGACTTGTTTGCTCAAACCTCTTGAGTATTGATTGAAGAGTATCAGGCAGTAGGTGTTTGGCAATGAAATGATTGAAGTGCTACTGGTTGTCAAGTGTTTGAAAGATAAATACCTGCTAACTGATGTTACGCAGTAGGTTGTAGCGCGAACTTTGTGGTTCGCGTCCTCACGCCGTTCGGACGGCTTTACTTGCACGGGGACACGAACTACAAAGTTCGCGCTACACCCCCAGTGGCGCTTTAATCAAGGTAATGCGTAACATCAGCTGCTAATCAGGGCAACCGCACCAAAATATTAAACTGTGTCTCCAGCCTCTGGAGGCACTTTAGTAGCAGCCGCTTTTCGATTTTTCGAACACCTCTAGGCC
>JAYULN010000208.1:0-12908 GCA_043763525.1 Hymenobacter sp. | reverse complement strand
CCGGCCAAACCCACCCAAGCCCCGGCCGCCGTGCCCAAACCCGCTGCCGGCACCCAGCAGGTAACCGAAGTCACCGAAGACCTCGACCCGGCCACGGGCAAAGTCATTCGGCGCACCACGCGCACCACCACGGTGCCCATCGACTCGTCGGCCCCGGCCCGAACCACCACGCGTACCCCTACGCCCACCACGACATCGCCCACGATGGCCGCCGATTCCCGGGCGACCGACGCCCAGGCATCGACCTTCCTGCGCCGCAAAACCACCGTGGCCGCCCTCACCGGCCCCGGCCTACTCGCGGCTTATGCGAGCTTCACCGACCGCGTGCGCGACCGCCAGAACTGGAAACCCGCCGACTGGGCCATGGCCTCGGCCGTGCTCAGCAGCCTCAACGGCCGCTACGAGCAGCTGCGCGGTACCCTGTCGCTCGATGATAAGCTGACCATCCGCTCGCAGCAGGCCGAGTTCCAGGCCGTGCGAACCGCTCGTCAGCTGTCCGACCAGGTATCGGATAAGCTATAAGCCGCAAGCGCGGCAAAAAGAACGGGCGTGCGGAGTGGATTACTCTGCACGCCCGTTCTTTTTGCCGCGCTTGCAACGGGACACTTAGTGCTGATGGTGCTCCTCTTCCGGCGGCGGCGGTAGTTCGGTAGCGGCGCGGTAGAGCAGGGCGGTGGGCACGCGCGGGTAGTGGTGGTGCAGGTGGTGGAAGGCAAAAGAGGCCGTAATGGGTGTCCAGGCCTGGGCCAGCGTGGCGGCCGTGCGCGCCACCGGATTGCGCGACGACACATGGTGCGGTACGTAGGATGCCCAGATAGGCATGGTGGCACTCATCAAAAACGCCACGCCCCAGTACCCCAGCCCCACCAGCGAACCCGTGAGCCAGTACAGCCCCACGAAAACAACGAGGAGCAACAAGGTCAGGACCGTTTCAGTGAGTTGGATGCGGCGCGTGCGAGGGGCAATGCGCAGGGCTTCGCGGCGCAACATCAGCGTATGCCAGGGGCCCTGCCACAGCACCCGCGAGAAGCTCCAGGTGGCAGGAGCGCCTTCAGGGTCATCCTCGGTCAGGCAGCGGCCGTGGTGGCGCAGGTGCGTAACCTGCAAGCCGTGGCCACTTTTGAGGATGAGCAGGCCACTCAGGGTCAGCACCCGCTCGTTGGCCGGCTTGGCGAGGCCCAGCGAGTTGTGCATGGCATCGTGCATCTGCACGAACGCCGCCAGACACACCACCACGGCCAGCGGCAACGCCAGCCACCACCAGCCCAGCAGGGCCAACGCCGTGTACAGGGCCAGCAGCACCCAGGGGCGGGCCAGCTCGATGCGCCGCTGAGCAGGAGTGAGTTCCAGTTTCATATGAAATGATTTGGGATTCAATAAAAACTACGCCCGGTTTTCGTACCGCAATGGCAAGGCGTGCGCCGGAATCTGTTCGGGAGGCAAGTGCTGCCAGGTAGAGCGAAAAGAGCCATGGTAACCGAAAAGATTGCCGACAATGGGGTTACGCACTTCTACCTGAATACGGTAGCAGTCGGCTACATCGTCGTACCATTCTTCTACATCGGCCAGGGCCGCCAGGAGCTTTGGCAGCCCAAACGAGAGCCGGCCTGCGTGAAAGCGCTGCGTGCCGGACCGCAGCCGTAGGCCGCCCCGTGTCGTCACAGCTAATTCAATATCCACAGCTACGTGCTGGTGCGTGCCCAGGTAGTCCACAATGCAGTTGCGGGCCGCACTGCGTACCATCGTCGCGTCGAAGCAGCGGGTGTGCCGGGGGAAGGCAAAGCGTCGAATCCAGGTTACGGTTTCGCGGCCCAGCGGGTCGCGGTAGGCATAGTTTTCGATGCGGAACGGCACGTTCCGGCCCGCTTCGGGAAACGTGATGTGGCGCGACAGGCCCGCCCGCAAAAACGGCTGCGTGAAGAACGGCCCATGCCAGACCTGCTCCATCACCCCTTCGCCCACAAAAGCGCGGTGGTCGGCGCTGCTAAAGGCCAGCCGCTCCTGAATGCGCGGATGGAGCTTCTGAAAATCGGCCCCGAGCTGCAGTTGGTAGATGGAAGGCATGAAACGAATGGAGAGATGATTAGAGTAGTTTCGAATTCGCTGTACCGTAGCGCGAACTACAGAGTTCGCGCTACTTCGCACGCGGTACACTGATTCCGAAATTGCGCTAGCCGGCAATGCCTTCTGCGGGAGTCAATGCCACTTCGGAATTTTTGGTATCGGCGAGCTGGTTCTTGGTTTGCGTGCGGGCTTCCTCGGGTGGCTGCCGCAGGCACCGGGCCGCGCGGGGCACCAGCGCTTGTGGTAGCAGCAGCCCTACGGCGGCCAGGGTCATCAGGGCCACGTTCAGGGTAAGGGGATTGAATGGAGCCACAAACACGGCCGGCTGGCTAAACGCTGCACCGGCTCCCAGCACCAGGAGCCCCAGCATGTTCAGCCAGTACACCGGCCGCAACCGCCGCGCCGATAGCACAAAAAACAATAGACCAAACAAGATTTCGGCCACGCCTACCGCCGCCGCCACCTGCCGGGCCGCACCCGCCGAAAAGCCCGCGCCCTGCAGAATACGCAGCTCCCCGGTGTCGGGGTATAGTAGCTTGGGTACGATGCCCTGATACAGCCAGACAAAGCCCAGCGTGGCCCGCGTGAGCCACTCGGCCACCGCCAGCCGCCGGGAAATGGCCGGCCGCTGCCCCTGCTCCAGCCACAGCCGCAGGCAGTCGAAGCTCCAGGCCGTGGCCCAGCCGATGAGCGGCCGAAACGCCAGTCGGTCGAGCCATGCGCCCACCACGCCGTAGCGGGTCTGGTAGTCATAGCGCGTGAAAAAGCGGATGCCATCGGCCGTTGGCACATACTTCCAGAAGCCGGCTCCTGTGCGAATAAGGGAAACCCACTCGTCCGACCAGAACTTGAGAACCGATGTTCGCTCACCGTTTTTTTCTTTGGTGCCCAGGCTTTCACCCTGGCCAGCCACGCCCAGCCCAAACCCAATGCGCGTAGCGTACCGAAACTGCTGAGGCACGGCCTCTGAAGGACGGGGCAGGTAGCGAATTTCCGTAAATCGCAAATCCCACTGCTGATGTAATTCCGGCTGCTGGGTATGCACCCACAGCGCCTCCATCGGGCAGCGCATCCGGGCTTCGACGTAAATGGTTGGGTTCTTCATTCGGTACCTACAAGGTAGCTACAAACCACAAGCAGCCCAACATACCGAGCCTATTTATTCACGATAAATCAGCCACTTACTGTACTGGCAGCCCCGCTTCGGTATCATTACGGCTCACCCGCAACCGCGCCAGGTACCCCGCCACGCCCACCGCCACCACCGCCGTGAGCCCGAATGTGGCTCCTGGCCCGCGCCACTGCCACAGCAGGCCCGCGCCCGCGCTGGCCCCCAGCGCCGCCACGCTGCTCAGGCCCGCGAAGGTGCCCAGGGCCGCGCCGGCATCGGCGGGGGCGCACAGCGTGCTCACCCAGGCTTTGGCCACGCCTTCGGTGGCCGCCGCATACACGCCGTACAGGCCAAACAGTATTCCGAACGTCCACAAGTCGTGAGCCAGGACCATGCCGGCGTACACGGCCCCGAATGCCGCCAGGCCCGTCGCCAGCAGGCGGCGCGGCCCGAGGCGGTCGGCCACGTAGCCCAGGGGCCAGGCACTGAGCACGTAGGTCAGGTTGTAGAGAATGTAGAGGCCGATAACCGTGGGAGCGGGCACGCCCCGCTGCCGGGCCAGCAGCAGCAAAAATGCATCGGAGCTATTGAAAAGCGCAAACACGACCAGCGCCCCCACCACCCGCCGGTACGCCGGCGCGGCCACCCGCCAGTACCGAAACGAGGCCCAGAACGGCACCACTGGCCGCCCCGATGGCACGGCCTGCCGCTCGCGCACCAGCAACGTGATGCCCACCGCCACCACGCCCGGCACGAATGCCCACAGAAACAGCGGCCGGAACTGCCCCGGATGCGCCGCCAGCCAGAACAGTGCCACCAACGGCCCCAACACCGCGCCCGTGGTGTCCATCGAGCGGTGAAAACCGAAGACTTTGCCCCGGTCGGCAGGCGTGGTTTCGTCGGCAAACAGGGCATCGCGCGCGCCGGTCCGCATGCCCTTGCCCAACCGGTCGATGGTGCGCGCCAGAAACACCCAGACCGGCGTGGCCAGCACGGCCAGCATGGGTTTGGAAAGCGCGCTCAGCCCGTAGCCCACCCGCACAAACGGCACCCGCCGCCCCAGCCGGTCGCTCCACTGCCCGAAATAGCCCTTGCTCAGGCCCGCCACCGCCTCGGCCACACCCTCCAGCAGCCCAATAAAAAACACCGAAAACCCGATGGATTGCAGGTACAGCGGCATTACCGGGTACAGCATCTCGCTGGCCATGTCGGTGAACAGGCTGACGAGCGACAGCAGCCAAACGGCGCGGGTGAGGTAGGCGAAACGGCGCATGCAGCAGTAGGGAGCGATAACTCAATCGGACCAACCGCATAGCCGGACCCGTTGCGCAAGGTAGCGGCTGGTAAATCCGTATTTTTAGCTGGCTGGTGAATTCCTTTCTCCAGCTCGTCTTCTCCGGCCCCTGTTCAACGAGCCGGCAATTTCTGCTTACCGCTCCAATCTCATGCCTGCCACCGCCCTATCCCCTGCCGCCGCACAGCGCGCCTACGACGTGGCGTTCGGGCTCAGCCTATTCACCATTTTCTATAACCTGGCCGAAGGGCTGGCCGCTACCTTGCTGGGCTACCGCGACGAGACGCTGGCCCTGTTCGGCTTTGGGGTAGACAGTTTCATCGAGGTAGTTTCCGGCTTAGGCATCGCCTACATGGTGCTGCGCCTGCGCCGTTCGCCAGCGGCCGGTACCAGCGGCCGGGCCACGGCCGAGCGCGTGGCGTTGCGCATCACAGGCTACGCTTTTTATGCGCTGGTGGCAGGGTTGGTCATCTCGGCCGGGGCCAGCACCTGGACCGGGCACCGGCCCGAAACAACGCGTTGGGGCGTGGTGATTTCGCTGGTGTCCATTGCCGTGATGTGGGCGCTGGTGGTGGCCAAAGAGCGAGTGGGCCGGCAGTTGCACTCGGCCGCCATCCAGGCCGATGCCAATTGTACGCGGGTCTGCGTTTATATGTCGGTGGTGCTGCTGGCCACCAGCGGCTTATACGCCCTCACCGGCTGGCCCTACCTGGACGCCGCCGGCTCGCTGGGCCTGGCCTGGTTCTCCTACCGCGAAGGCCGCGAAAGTCTGGAAAATGCCGCTTCCGGGGCCGTGTGCAGCTGCGGGCACGACTAAACCACCGGCTACCCTCCTACCCCAGCGCGTGCGCCAAATCGGCCAGCAATTCCTCCATCGGCTCAATGCCCACGCTCAATCGCACCAGCCCGATGGTGATGCCCAACTCGGCGCGTTGCGCATCCGTCAGGGCCCGGTGCGAGGTGTAGAGCGGGTGCGAGCACGACGAATCCACGCCCGCCAGCGAGGGCGCAAACGGAAACCGCTGGCTCCGCTGCATAAAGCGGTTGACCGCGGCCGCATCATCAGCCAGCCGCATCGAGAGCATGCCGCCAAACCGGCCGCCGCCCTGCGTGGTCGCCAGCGCGTGCTCCGGGTGCGTGGGCAGGCCGGGGTAATACACGGCCTCCACGGCCGGGTGCTGCTCCAGAAACTCGGCCACGGCCCAGGCGTTTTCGCTGTGCGCGGCCACCCGCAGGCGCATGGTTTTCATGCCGCGCACGGCCAGCCAGCTTTCCATCGGGCTCAGGGTAAGGCCGAACACGGTGCCGATTTGGCGCAGACGGGCGGCATCTTCGGCGGTGCGGGCCACCACGGCCCCGGCCGTCACGTCGGAGTGACCGGCCAGGTACTTAGTTACGCTGTGCAGCACGAGGTCGGCTCCGTAGGCCAGCGGGCGGGTCAGCACCGGCGTGGCAAAGGTGTTGTCCATCACCAGCTTCAGGCCGTGGCGGTGGCACTCGGCGGCGGCGGCACGCAGGTCTACCACGCGCAGCAGCGGGTTGCTCATCGTTTCGCACAGCAGCAGCTTAGTGCCGGCCTGCACGTAGGGCTTCAGGTCATACAACTCCTCAAACGGCACGTAGCTCACCCCAATGCCCAACCGGGCCAGCTCCAGGTTCAGCAGCGCCGCCGAGCCGCCGTAGATGTCGGCCGCGCACAGCACGTGGTCACCGGCCTGGCAATACGTGAGCAAGGCCGCAAAAATGGCCGCCATGCCCGAGCCCGTGGCCACCGCCCCCACGCCGCCCTCCCAGCGGCTCACCGCCTCGGCCAGCTCGTCGGAGTTCGGGTTGCCGTTCCGCGAGTACAGGTAGCGGCTGCCCGACTCGTCGAAATACTGCTGCACCGCGTCCAAATCCTCAAACTTGAAGACCGACGTTTGGTAGATGGGCGTGATTTTGGGGAGGATGTTCATGGATGGTTTCACGACGAGGCGTAAAATAAAAGAAGCCTTCCCGACAAAGGAAAGGCTTCTTTTAAGAAATAAGAAGGTAAACGCCGCAGCCTACGCCACCGCGCCTTCGGCCAGCACAATCACATTGTTGCGCAGCACTTCCACCACGCCGCCCTCGATGCGGATGGCCTCGCGGCCATTGGCACCGGTCAGCGTCACTTCACCGGCTTTCAAAGCGGCAATCAGCGGGGCGTGGTTGTTCAGCACTTCAAATGAGCCATCGGCCCCCGGAAACTGGGCCGAGGTCACTTCGCCTTCAAATACCTTGCGGTCGGGGGTGATGATTTCTAAATGCATCTTCTTGAGTTATGAGTTAAAAGTTATGAGTTATGAGTTGTTAAAATGCCGGTTTCACCCAACTCATAACTTTTAACTCATAACTCATAACTCCCTTCTATTTCGCTTCCGCAATCAGCTTCTCGCCTTTCACCACGGCATCCTCGATGGTGCCCACCAGGTTGAAGGCCGCCTCGGGGAGGTGGTCGTGCTTGCCTTCGATGATTTCGTTGAAGCCGCGGATGGTATCCTTGATGTCAACGAGTACGCCTTGCAGGCCGGTGAACTGCTGCGCCACGAAGAAGGGCTGCGACAGGAAGCGCTGCACGCGACGGGCGCGGTTTACGACCTGCTTGTCCTCTTCCGAAAGCTCATCCATGCCCAGAATGGCGATGATGTCCTGCAATTCCTTGTAGCGCTGCAGGATTTCCTTCACGCGCTGGGCGGTGTTGTAGTGCTCATCACCCAGTACGTCGGCCGACAGAATGCGGGAGGTCGAGTCCAGCGGGTCTACGGCGGGGTAGATACCCAGCTCGGAGATTTTGCGGCTCAATACCGTGGTAGCATCCAGGTGGGCAAACGTCGTCGACGGAGCTGGGTCGGTCAAGTCATCGGCCGGCACATACACGGCCTGCACCGAGGTAATGGAACCGCGCTTGGTCGAGGTAATGCGCTCCTGCATGGCACCCATTTCGGTAGCCAGCGTGGGCTGGTAACCCACGGCCGAAGGCATCCGACCCAACAGAGCCGATACTTCCGAACCCGCCTGCGTGAAGCGGAAAATGTTGTCGATGAAGAACAGAATGTCGCGGCCGGCACCAGTGCCGTCGCCATCGCGGAAGTTCTCGGCAATGGTCAGACCCGACAGGGCCACGCGGGCACGGGCTCCGGGGGGCTCGTTCATCTGGCCGAACACGAGGGTGGCCTGCGATTTCAGCAGCTCCTGTTCGTCCACTTTCGACAAGTCCCAGCCGCCTTCTTCCATCGAGTGCTTGAAGGCATCGCCGTACTTGATGATGTCCGACTCGATGAATTCGCGCAGCAAGTCATTGCCCTCACGGGTGCGCTCGCCCACGCCGGCAAACACCGACAGACCCGCGTAGGCCTTGGCGATGTTGTTCACCAACTCCATGATGAGTACGGTTTTACCCACGCCGGCACCTCCAAACAAACCAATCTTACCACCCTTCACATACGGGGCGAGCAAGTCGATTACCTTGATACCGGTGTAGAGAATTTCCGACGACGTAGCCAAATCCTCGAAAGGCGGGGCCTGGCGGTGAATCGACAGCGGGCCGTCGCTCTTAGGCTGCGGAATGCCATCGATGGCCTGGCCGATTACGTTGAACAGACGGCCTTTCACGCCTTCGCCGGTCGGCATCGACATGGGTGCGCCCAGGTCGCGTACTTCGGCCCCACGGGTCATGCCCTCGGTCGAGTCCATGGCAATGGTCCGAACCCGGTCCTCGCCCAGGTGCTGCTGGCATTCCAACACCACTACCTGGCCGTTGTCTTTCGTGACTTCGAGCGCGTCGAGGATGTTGGGCAGCTTCGTGTTTGCACCCGCGAAGCTCACGTCCACGACGGGGCCGATGACCTGGGTGATTTTGCCGGTATTCGCCATTGCGATGTATTTATAGTGAAGTTAATGCGGTTTTCAGGCCGCAAAATTACGGCAGAACCCTGGGTTTTCCAACCCCGATTTACATAAGGCCGACCACCCGGCCGCTAAGCGCCTCTTGCGGCGCTAGACCGTGAAAATCAGGCCCCAATAGGTCGCCGGCCGCTTTGCTCGCACCGGGGCGGCGATTTTCTTCAGAAAATTTTTGCAAAAAAACTTGCCTCGAATTTTTCCGGTAGTACATTTGCACTCCCAAACAGCACGTAGCCCACTGGGAAATTGTCCGATGGTGTAACTGGCAACACGCTTGATTTTGATTCAAGAAAGTCCAGGTTCGAGCCCTGGTCGGACAACGACAAAGCTCGACTAAACGCAAGGCGCTGGCTTCTCCAATTTCCGGAGTGGTCAGCGCCTTTCGCTTTTCCCACCCGGCCCGTTTGCCGGGCCAGGCTGGCCATAGCTTTCCACTCAACACTCCACCAATCAGTACCTTCCCCAATGAAACAGGTCAAAATTTTCGCTGGCAATGCCTCCCACGCCCTGGCCGAGCGCATCGCCGAAGCCTACGGTATGCCCTTGGGCGACCTCAGCATCCAGCGCTTCGCCGACATGGAGCTTGGCCCCAGCTTCAACGAAAGCGTGCGTGGCTGCGCGGTGTTCCTCATCCAGAGCACCAACCCGCCCGCCGAAAACCTGATGGAGCTTATGCTGATGGTGGACGCGGCCAAACGCGCCTCGGCTCACTCCGTCAACATTGTGATGCCCTACTACGGCTACGCCCGGCAAGACCGCAAGGACAAGCCCCGCGTGAGCATCGGGGCCAAAGTGGTGGCCGACTTCATCCAGAGCGTGGGCACCAGCCGCCTGATGACCTGCGACCTGCACGCCGGCCAGATTCAGGGCTTCTTCGACATCCCCGTCGACCATCTGGACGGGGCCACCGTGTCGGCTCCTTATATCAAGTCGCTGAATCTTGATAACCTCATTTTCGCCTCGCCCGACGTGGGCGGCGTGGTACGCACCCGCGCCTTCGCCAAGAAATTCGGGGCCGAAATTGTGGTGTGTGATAAAATGCGCCTGCGGGCCAATGAAATTGCCTCGATGCAGGTAATCGGCGACGTAACGGGCATGAACGTGGTGCTCGTGGACGACATCGTGGACACGGCCGGCACCATCTGCAAAGCCGCCGATTTGCTGATGGAGCGTGGGGCGTTGTCGGTGCGGGCCGTCATTACCCATCCCCTGCTTTCCGGTCCGGCCCACGACCGCATCCGCGACTCGGCCCTGACCGAAGTAATCGTGTCCGACACGATTCCGCTGCGGCAGGAAAACCCCAAAATCAAGGTTATTTCGCTGGCTGAATTGTTTGCCGCCGCTATCCGCAACGTGGTCACGCACGAGAGCATCAGCTCGCTGTTTGTGTAGCTGACGTTTCGAATACTTTCCCGCATCTTACAAGCCGCTGGCACGAGCCGGCAGCTTGTTTTTTTGCCCGCTCCGCAGCCAAAGCTGCCCGAACGGCCGGCTTTCTTGCGCGCGCTATGTTCCAAACTTCTTCCTTGTTGCGTTGGCTCTTCAGGGCCTGGGTGGTTGCCGGCCTGTTGCTGAGCCGGCTGGCACTGGCCCAAAACCAACCCCTCATCGACTCGTTGCAGCGGGCCGCCGCCGCCCAAACCGACACCACTAAGGGCTGGACCCTGACCAAGCTGGCCTGGGAATACCGGCCTTACGACAAAAAGCGGGCCCTGGCCATCAACGAGGAGGCTTTGGCCATTGCCAACCAAGCTGGGTTCTTGGAGCAACAGGGATTTTGCTGGATGGCCTTGGGCAACGTGCACAATTTTTATGAGCAAGACGTGCAGGCGTTGAAAGCCTACCAAACGGCCGAACTCTTACTTCGCCAGGCGATTGGCGGCCGAGCCACGTTGCGCATGGCGCAGCTGCATTATAACTGGGGCCAGCTGTTGCAGCTGCGGTTAAGCGACCAATCGGGTGCCATTCGTCACCAAATGCAAGCCATGCGGGTCTACGAACGGTTGGGCCGAACGCGTGAGCAAGCCATTTGCCTGAATGCCATTGCCAATAGCCTATGGGCCGAACACTGGGTTCCCGAATCCTTCGCCTACTACCGCAAGGCCGAAGCAGCAGCCCTATCAAGTGGCAATCTTCAGGCCCAGGTAGAGGTGATGAATGATTTCTACTCCAGCTACCTGAACCTGTACGCCAAGGAGCGAAAGCCCCTTTATCTGGAGCTTGTGATTCGAAACCTGGAGCGGGGCGTGCTGCTAATCCGCCGGCACCCCGAGCAAATTCAGCCCCAATACCTGCCTACTTTCTTAACCAACCTGGCCGAGGCCCGTGTTTGGCAGGGCGACTTCGCCCGCGCTCGGCAGCTGTTGCAAGAAAGCAATACCCGGGCAGCACCATTGCAGGACAATAACCTGTTGGCCAACAACTATAGCATCTTGGCCAACATCGAGGCCAAGCAGCACCGTGCCGGCCCTGCCGAAGCGGCCATCCAACAAAGCGGCCACTACCTGGCTAGCTGTAGCCTCAACGACCAGGTGGTGATAACTCAGCGCTTGCAAGAGACGGCTACTTTGCTAAACGACTGGCACACCGCCCACTATTGGTTGGCACGCTATGCAACCGCGCGCGACTCGCTAATGGAACGGGCCAAAAAACAAACGGTCCGTCGGCTAACCATTCAGTACGAAGTGGAGAAAAAGGACTTGAGCATTCGGGGGCTGCGGCAGGAAACCAGCTACCAGCGTCGGCTGTTGCTGCTCGCGGTGGGGCTGGCGTTGCTGCTGCTGCTCGGCGCGGCCGCCACCATCTACTCCAGCCGGCTGCGGCGGCGGCTGGCCGAGCAGCACTTGCTGCTGTCGGAACAACGGGCCGTGGTGGACCAGCAGGAGAAGCTGCTGGCCCACGAGCGCCAGAAGCAGCTGCAGTTGGAAGTGGACTACAAGCACCGCGAGCTGGCCAGCACCACCCTCAACCTGGAGCGCAAAAACGAGCTGCTCCTGGCCCTGCGCAAGGAGCTGGAGCAGGTGCCCGAAACGGGCCAGCAGCTCAAGCCCGCGTTCCGGCTCATCGACAGAAATCTGCAACTGAATGACGACCTCAATCAGTTTCGTCGCCACTTCGAGGGGGTGCATCCCGGCTTCTTCCAAAGCCTGGCCGATCAAGCTCAGGGCCCCCTCTCCAGCACCGAGCTGCGCTACTGCGCCTACTTGCGTTTGGGCCTCTCAACGAAAGAAATCGCCAGCCTGCTCCGCATCGAACCCCACTCCGTAAGGGTGGGCAAGCACCGCCTCAAGCAAAAGCTCCGCCTCGATAAGCATACTGATTTAGAATATTTTATAAATAAATTATAACGCTGTATATACTTTGTAACGCCCCGGATGGTGGGGTCGCGACAGGCCTGGCTCATCTTTGAGCCGTCGCGACACCAGGGGCTGCCGAAAACCTTTCAGAGTAGGCACTACAACTTCCTTATCTCCATCCATGAAAACATTATCCATTGCGGCATTTGCCAAAAAAGCCGTGCTCCTGGCGCTCATCTGCGCCGCCTCTTCTTGCGGCAAAAAAGAGGACGCTGCTCCCGGCGGCACGGCTCTTGTCGAACTACCGCCTACGGTTATCGGCGCGTTTACGGGGCAGCTGTCCTACACCAGCGCTACGGGCTCATCAATCACCAACGCCACCGACGGCCGCGCTACCCTCGCCAAGACTGGTGACAAAACTTATTCCCTGTCTTTCAGCGATGCCGTTCCCACTATCACCAACCTGAAGTTTCAGTCGGGGGCCAGTGGGGCGTATGCCAGCGTGGGCTCCGATGGCAGCACGGCGGGCATGACCTTGTCGGCCAACTCAATGACCATTGGCGTGAGCAAAAGTGCCGAGAACTGGGCATTCACCGGCACAAAATAATTGCCGCGAACCCGCGCTTATAGTGGCCGGCCCGGTCTTGCTCAACCTCGCTTCTGGGCTTATCGGATACAAGGCATTCGCGCGGCCGCGCCGTTTTGGGGTCGCGGGCTCTTGGAGGCTGGCGGGTGTTTGTTTTCAATGACAGACACCCGCCATTTTTGGCTTGAGCCTGGATGAGCCAGTTTAAGGCATCGCCCTAAACGTAGTTTGGCACAGTTTTGTAGAAAAGGGAAAGCATATCGGAACCTTTTTCACAAACGCTATGCACAAGCTTTACACCTCCGCTTTCACCCTTTTCGTCGCGCTGCTGTCGAGCGCCTGCGCCTCGTCGGTCCACATCCGGGCGCTGGCGCCGGCGGCCGTGCCCATGCCCGCCAACCTGCAGAGCGTGGCCACCGCCAACCGCATCATTCCCGAGTCGCGCCGCGATAAGTTCTTCGATGTGCTCGAAGGCGCTTTCACCGGCGAGGGCATTGGCGTGGACCGCGCCGGGGCCGACGAATGCGTGAATGTGGTGGGCCAGGCCTTGGCCAACAATAGCTACCGCTTTAAAGTGACGCAGGCGCAGCTCCAGCTGCTGGGCCGGAGCCGCGAGTTTTTCCTGCCACCGCT
>JAYULN010000207.1:0-5361 GCA_043763525.1 Hymenobacter sp. | reverse complement strand
CAGGACTACGTTGCCGAGGTTTACACACGGCGCCAACTTATCAATTTCGACACGCTGCGCTACGAGAGTGAATACGTTAGCCAGGTGTTTGAGCCCGCTGGCTACCACAACTGGAATGGCGGTTTCCTGGGGCTCGGGGCAATTGAGAAGCATCGGGTGCAGGAAATATCCGTACTGAAAAAGCCCGCAAAACCATTGGGCGTGTTTGAGTTAGCCCAGGGCGGCCAGGGGTTTTTTACCGCGGCCGCCGACCCGGTTCGCATCTCGCCCCTGTTCAAAGCCAGCACGTTGGGTAAATTCCGGGTGCATTTGGACAGTGTGCTGGAGCACGGCGGCGAAACGGTGTATGTCATCAGCTTCGCGGCCAAACGCGCCAACCACCGCAGCACCGGTACGTACCTGGAAGCCGGGTATTCGGGCCGGCTGCATGTGCAGCAGCGCGACTACGCCGTGACGCACTACGAAGCCCTGTGGCAAAGCGACACCGTGACAGAAAACGCCGTGGCCCGCAAGCACTACGGCCGCCACGACCAGATTTCCCGGCTGTATGCCAATCTCTACAACGATGCCCGCACCGACCACGTGGTGGAATACCGCCGGGCCGCCAACGGCCGCTACCACGTGCAAAGTAGCCGTGCCCAGGGCCTGAGCACGGGCCGGAAGCTGGGCGGGCAGCCCTTTTACCGGCAAGTGTCGTGCGAAGAACATTTCACGGCGCTGCCAACCGGTACCCCCACCCTGCCACCCAACCCGAAGGCAGACCCGCGCTGGGCCGGCAACGAATTGTACCAACTGCAATTCGCGGACTCGCACCCCGCGTTCTGGCAAACCTACCAGCGGCCCACGGTCGGGAAATGAGTTAAAAGTTAAGAGTGGGGAGTTAAAAACAACGATGCTTTTTAACTCCTCACTCTTAACTTTTAACTCCCTTTTTTACGAACACCCGCGCCACCCAGCGCGGCAAAAACACGCTGCCCAGCACCAGGTACAGGTAATACGTCACCACCCGGTAGAGCAGCACCATGAAGCTGGTGAGCGTGGCCGTGCCGATGAACTTGCCGAAGAACGTAGGGAATGCACCCTCCACAATGCCCGCGCCGCCGGGCGTGATGGCCAGCAGCAGCAGCACTTTGTAGGTGAGGTTGCGGGCGAAGATGAACAGGAACGTATCCGTGTCCATGGGCACGAAGGCGGCGATGAGGCAGCCGATAACCAGGTAGCGGGCCGTCCAGACGAAGAACGTGCTGAGGCCCGCCCGCCACCAGTAGCCCGCCGGGTTACCGCGCAGCTGCACCGAGGCCAGCATCATTTCCTGGCCGTGCTGGTAAGCCTTGCGCTGCCAGCGTCGCAGCAGCCGCCACGAAAACAGCCGCACCAGCAGCCGCCGCACCGACTTTGGGTTGACGAAAATGGCGTACAGCATCAGCCCCGCGTAGGCCGTGACGGCCACGTAGCTGATGACGAACACCACCCGTAGCGTGGCGATGAACGCGCCCTGCATGGCCTCGTGCGGATAGAGCCCGGCCCCGGCTATACTTACGACCAGCGGCACCATGATGACGTAGTACAGGTTGTCCATCAGGGCGGTAACCATAACGTAGGCCAGCGAACGGCCCAGCGAAATGCCCTCCTTGTTCAGAATAAACGAGGCAATGGCCGTGCCGCCCACCGCCGAGGGCAGCACGCAGGACGCAAACTCCCAAATCATAATCACATCCAAGCTCTGGCGGTAGTTTAGCTCGCGCTCGGCAATGTGGCGGATGCGGTAGATGTAGCCCAGGTCGCGGGCCAGCAGCACCAGCAGCGTAATCAGCAGCCACTCCCATTTAGCGTGGGCCAGCGGTGCCAAGTCGCTCGGCTTATAGCTGCGCCAGAACATGAACCCCACCACGCTCAGGCCGATAACGATGGGCAGAATGAGCCGCGACGGCCGCAGCCGCTGCAGAAAATGCTCGTCTTCGTCGGGAAGGCCCGGGGGCAATGTTTGGGACATTGATTGAAAAATAGGCAGCCGGGCAAAAGTAGGGCGCGGCCGGGCAAGCCGGTTGCGGACGCAAACCGCAGCCGCAATAAAAACGGTCCTGCCGAGCTAGCCAAAGATGCTCAACAGGACCGTGCTAGTTTTACCGGGGCTATTAAGCCGCTACGGCCGGCCGCCGGGGCTGCCCGCCGGCGGCCGGCCGCCCGGCGTGGTAGTGCCCGGCGAAGGCGCAGTGGCCGGCGCGTTGATGGGGCTGGTGGGCAGCACTACGGGCCGCTGGCCCGCAGAATCGGCCGGTTGTGTGGTGGCGGGCCGGGTGCCGGGCAGCAGGGCCGGCCGAATTTTGGTCGAGTCGCTGGTGGGGCTGCCGGGCGCGGCAGGGCGGCGCAGGTTGGGGTAGCCGCCGGGCGCGGCATCGGCCGGGGCACCGGGGTAGCCACCAGGTCGGACACCTGCGGGCGCGCCGGTTGGCGTGCCGGCGGGGCGGCCCCCGCCACCTGGGGCTCCGCCACCACCACTGGGTGCGCCGCCGCCGCCGCCGCCGAGGTCGGTGCCGCCGCCTTCGCTTTTCAGGTCGTCGTTGTTGATGCTCTTGCTGCGGCGCTGCGGGGCCACCGTCAGCTTGCCGATGCGGTAGCTCAGGTTCACCTTGAAGCTCATGTTGTGCAATACGGTGGTGCTGGTTTGGTCCAGGAGCGGGGTGTTGACCTGGTTGCGGATGTTGACGGAGGGCGTGAAAAAGTTCTCAGCCCCGAAGCCGATGCTGCCCTTCTTGCCGGCAAAATCGCGCTTTATGCTCAGGCTATACACCCCGAAGCCGCTCTGGGAGCCTTGCAGCTGCACCTGCTGGGCGCGGTAGAATACGAAGCCCTGCAAGCCCCACAGCTCGGTGAGCTTGTAGCCGCCGAACACCCGGCCGCTGGTCACAAAGCCCTCGTTGTGGGCGTTGTAGAGGCCGGCGGCGTTGTTGTTAAGCACGGCATAGTAGGTGTCTACGCCGCCGTTCAGGCTGAGCTTGCTGCCGTTGAGGCTGGCAAACACGCTGGCTCCGTAGGCATCTTCCTGGCCAATGTTGGCATAGGTTACCAACTGCGTGCCATCGGCCTGCGGGCGGCGCACCGCCTGAATCGAGCCGGTGGTATTGCGCACGAAGGCCGAGAAGTTCAGGTTGGCGCGCTTCACGAGGGTGCTGTAGCCCAACTCATAGTTGTTGGTGTATTCGGGGTCGAGTGTAGGCTCTCCCTTGGTAACGATGAGCGGGTTGGACTGCTGCGGGTTGGGGTTCAGAAATTGCAGTGAGGGGCGCTGAATGCGCTTGTTGTAGGCCAGCTTCAGCACGTTGCCATTGGCCAGCCGGCGCGAGAGGTTGGCGCTGGGCACCAGCACGCCGTAGTCGGCCACGGGCACCGCGCCCAACTCGTTCTTAAAGTCGGCCGTGATGGTGGTGTACTCGTAGCGCAGGCCCGGCTTCAGGGTGAAACCTTTGGGCCGGCCCAGGGTGTAGGCGGCGTAGGCGGCGGCCACGTTCTGGCGGTAGTTGAAGCCGTTGTTCAGGCCCGCGCCGGCTTTGGGCACGAACGCGCCGCCGGCCCCCGTGTTCTCGAAATAGCTGTAGTCGCTGTTCACGCGGCGTACAATGTCCTTGGCCCCGAACTCCAGAATCTGGGTTTTGGCGATGGGCGACTGGTAGTCGGCCTGCACCGTGAACTCCTCGTTGGCGCTGGGGTTTTCGTTGCGCAGGCTCGGCGTGGTGGGGTCCGAGCGCAGAATATCGTTCGTGAAATTGTTGGTGCGGTCGTTGCGACTGTACAGCGTCAGAATGCTGAATTCCTGCTGCGGCTTCTCGAACGTGTGGGTGAAGTTGAGGCTGACATCCACGGTTTGGGAGTTGTCGGTCACGCTCACGTCGCGCACCGAGCTGCCCTGCGCCGTCGACAGTGTGCTGAGCCCGAACTGGTTGGTGTGCCCGTTGCGGGCTCCGTACGAGAGCGAAGCCGTGAGCGAGTTATGCTTATTAAGGTCGTAATCCCAGCCCAGCACCGAGCGGCCAAACGCCTGGCTTTGGCGGGTATCGGCCGTTTGCAACGTGGTGGAAGCCACGCCGCCCTGGGCATTCTTGAAAACCTGCTGGTTAGTGAATTCGCCCGGAATGTTGTAGCCCGCCCGCCCGAAGCCGCCCAGCGAGAAGCCCATTTTGCCGGTGCGGCAGCTGCCCTGCACGCTTAGGTTGCTGCTGCGGGTGCCGATGCTGGCATCCACGCCCAGGGTGCCGCCGCTCAGGTTGTTTTGCTTGGTGATGATGTTGATGATGCCGCCGCTGCCCTCCGCGTCGTACTTGGCCGAGGGCGAGGTGATGACTTCCACGGTCTTAATCTGGTCGGCCGGAATCTGGCGCAACGCATCGGCCACGCTGGTGGTGGCAATGGCCGACGGCTTGTTGTTAATGAGCACCTTGATGTTGGAGCTGCCGCGCAAGCTCACGTTGCCATCCAGGTCCACGCTCAGCAGGGGCACCCGCTTGAGCACGTCGGTGGCATCGCCGCCGCGGGCCGTCTGGTCGTTTTCGGCGTTGTACACCGTGCGGTCCACCTTTTCCTCAATAATGGCTTTTTGGCCGGTTACCACCACTTCGCCCAGCTTTTGGGCCGATGCAGCCAGGGTGATTTTGCCCAAATCTACGGCCTCGCCGGTGGCTACCACCACGCCGGGCCGCTCCTCGTTTTTATAGCCCAGAAAGCTCACCTGCACCGTGTAGCTGCCGGCCGGAATACCGGGCAGCACAAACCGGCCGTCGTCGCCGCACACGCCCCCGTTCACCACCTTGCCGGTCGCGCCGTCGAGCACAGCCACCGTGGCGTAAGAGACCGGTTTAGTAGTCGTGGCATCGAGCACGGTGCCCGTGATGCGGCCCGCGCCAACGCGGGGTGCCGCGGCTAGCGCGGCCGGTCGGCCGCCATTTGGGGCTTGCTGGCCCGCAGCCAAGTGGTTGCTGCCCAGTAGGGCCGATAGTATAAAGGCAGTAGTCGGCAACGAGTATTTCATACAATTCATAGCGGCCAAAGTGCCGCATTTTGCGCTGGGGGTTGCATCCGGCGGGGGGGATTCTTGCATAACAGAACGTCATGCAGAGCGTAGCGAAGCATCTTTACCGCGCAACGCATTCCATTTCAATCAAAAGAATTAGTGACTTCAGGCAAGATGCTTCGCTACGCTCTGCATGACGTTCCAGCGTGCTTTGTGTTACCCGATACGCAAAGGTTCCCCGCAAAGCCGCCGGCGTTGTCATGAACTAGATTATCGGCCCCTAAATCCCGACCAAGGCCCCGATTACGCCGCCGCCTACGACCGCACTTCGCCCGCCGTCGTACCTTTGGGCCAGC
>JAYULN010000206.1:0-12996 GCA_043763525.1 Hymenobacter sp. | reverse complement strand
CGCCGTGGCTGCCGCCCAGCCGTCAACCTCACCCCCTAGCCCCCTCTTTTTTGGAGAGGGGGCTAGGGGGTGAGGTTGACGGGCGAGTGCGGCCCGTTACGTAACATCAGTTAATCAGTGTTAATCAGCGATTCGCTTCGCGCCGAAAGTCACTCAGCGCCTTGCTCAGCACCAGCAGCTGGCGGTCGGTCATTTGGGGGGCGGTGCGGGCAAAGTTGACCAGCCGCAGCAGCTCGTCCACGCGGGGGCGGGGCACGCCGGTCTTCTGGCTCAGCCGCTCGCGGAAGTCGGCATCGCCAAAGTCGGGGCTGGTTTCCTGGAAGCGGGTGCGCAGGTAATCCACAAACAGGCTCATCTTTTTTTCGGCAATGAGCGTGTGGCTGCGGCCCTGGCGGTAGAGGCCGGCCACGGTGCGCGTAAACAGCAGCGTGGTGTTGGGTAATAGCCTGATGGTGGGGATGATGCGCTGCCGTCGGCGGGCCGCCATGATGGCCAGCAGCAGGCCGCCGGCCAGGGTGAGGTAGTAGGCGTAGCGCAGGGCCTCGTGGGCAAACACCACGCGCAGCAGCGACTGCTCGCCCACGGGGCCTTGCTGCTGGTACTCGTCCCACCAGGTGCGGCGGGCGGGCAGGTAGGCCAGGGCGGCGGCGGCAAATGCCACATTGCGAGGCCGCAGCAAGTAGTAATTGGTGAAAGCCAGTGGCGCGGTGCAGAGGTAGAAATGACCCCGGCCGTGGTCGAGGCGGATAAATACGGCCCGGCCCTGAACATCGGTGGCCAGGGTGCGCCCCACCCGGCCCGAATCGACCATCAGGCGCTGCTCGATGCCGGTGCCGGGCAGGCGAATGTGGGCCGCCGCGAGCGCCGGGTTGCTGAAGCGCAGGTCGACCGAGTCGATGATGGGCAAGCCTTTGGGGCTTTTGTGGGTGGTAAGCTCCGCCTCGCTGGTATGAAAGCCCAGCGTGTCACGCAGTAGGCGGCTGGCTCCATCAAAGCCTTGGGTCGCCACAAAGGCATCGTTACCCTGGGCCACAAACTGAAGCAGTGCCTGGGCATCGGGCTTGCTTAGTGCGAAATTCTCGTTGACGAACAGGTAATTGGCTGCGTCGGGGCGCAAGGGCAGGGCCGTCGGCGTTTCAGCAGGGCTGCGAGCTTCGGCTTCCTGGTTGACGGTGGTGTCCTGGGTCGCCCGCAGGATTTTCGCCGCCCCATCATCCGGAAGAAGGCCCGTGAGCTGGTTGTACACCGGCAGGCGCACAGCCTCGATGGAGTCGGTGCCGAGCAGGCGCGGCAGCTGGTCGTAGAGGGCGTAGGTGCCGTAGGGAATCTTGTCCTTATTGGCATAGGTAGGCGACCAATCCAGCGGCTTGGGCCGGTTATATTCCAGCGTGACGTAGCCCGCAAACAGCAGCGCAACCCCCAGCAGGTACAGGCGAAAAGTGGTAAGCTGGGGCATCAGGCGGTTAGGGCGTTAGGCAAAGAAACAGGGGCGGCGGTGCGGCGGCCCGCCAGCTGGCTGGTCACGGCGCGCTGGCCGGCCCGCGCCTGCTGGTAGAGGGCGGCATTCAGGCGCAGCTCACCGTACCACACGTACTCGAACTGGCGGGTGGCGGCCCGAAAATCGTCGCGTAGCGGGCCGGCGGCCAGCTCGGCCAGGTAGGTGTGGTTGGTTTTGTCGGGCTGCCAGTGAATGAGGCCGTGGTCGGTGAGGTGTTTCAGCACTTCCAGGTAGCCCAGGCGGGTGGCCAGGCGGAAGTTGCCGGCCTCCTCGGCGGCGGCAATGCGGGCCGCAAAATCTACTTCA
The DNA here is from genome assembly GCA_043763525.1 of Hymenobacter sp. Classification (GTDB taxonomy): domain Bacteria; phylum Bacteroidota; class Bacteroidia; order Cytophagales; family Hymenobacteraceae; genus Hymenobacter. Next base: position 11,192 of record JAYULN010000206.1, on the reverse strand, counting down.
TGGATGTTCTCCGCTTCCAGGCCGTAAGCCAACTGCCCGCGCCGCGCCGAGCGGCCAAACGCGCCGGTAATGTCGACCTGCAACAGCTTCAGCACGGCAAAAACCAGGGCAGCCAGCACGGCGGCATAGACGCCGTATTTCCAGGTGAAATGGCCGGCGCGGGTACTTAGCAAGTCATCAAGCCAGCGCCCCAGCCGCGCCCAGAAAGCGTCCCAGGCATCGGTGCTGGCATTGGGTTCGACGTAGCGAAACTCGCGCTGGGTGGCCAGCTGGCGCAGGCGTGCGGCATCGGGCCGGCGTGCGGGCAGGGCCGTGCTGCGGTCGGCGGGCGGCAGGGGCTGCGGGCGCGGGCGGGTGGCGGCGGCCGTAGTCGGCGGCCCGGCCGGTTTGGCGCTGCCGGGCGTGGCCGCTGCCAGGCTCAGCCCCAATACCAGCAGCCAAACGATGCCCGGCGACCTCCTCATTCCTTTAGTATTCGCCCTCCTCATCGGCGCGGTAAGTAGCGTTGCGAATCTGCGGCGCGGCAGTCTGGCCCAGGCTGTCTACCAGCAGGCGCAGGCCGGTACCGTCTTTGCGCTCCACCAGGTTAAAGTATTGAAACAGCATGGCTATCAGGGGCAACGAGGCGGTGAATACCCAGCCCAGGGCATAAATGCTCATGGCCACCACGCCCAGAATGTCCGAGTCGAAGCCGGGGATTTTTAGCATCATGCGCACCATCATCAGGCCGTACATGGGAATCATGAACACGTAGTTGATGATGCCGGTGATGAAGGAGATAATCAGATACAGTCCCAGCGTCGACCACCACTTGCCCTTCACCAGGTAAAACGTGCGCCGTAGGGCGGTTAGCGCGCCGTCGTCTTCCATCCAGAGCGCCGGGAAATAGAGGGTGAGGCAGACCACCACCCACACCAGGGGGAAGAACAGCAGCACCACAAACCCCGGCCCCAGCAGCGCCAGGCAGCCGCCCAGCACGCCCATGCCCACCACCAGCACGAGGCTGAGCAGCAGCCAGGCCCCCAGCACGCGCCCCAGCTGCTGCCACACAAAGGCCCACACTTGGGCGGGCCGCACCACTTCGTCGGGCGGGGCGGCCATGCGCACCCGCACAAAAGCATACACCGTGCTCGACAGCAGCAGAAACGCTACCAGCAAGCCCACCATCGCCAGGCCCATGCCCAGGAAGGACGTGCCGGCAAACATGTTGTAAGGGTAACTCTGCGCGATTCTCATCGGGCCATTTACGGCATGGCCCGGCTTGGGCACCATCGCCAGCATGTTGTTCACAAACAGCCCCATGTCGATGCCCGCCAGCAGTGCGCCCGGCAGCACAAAATACGCCAGGCACTTGAACAGCGGCCGAAATTGCGCTGCCACAAACTCGAACGTGGCCCCGATTTTAGCCCCAAAATCCCGCTCTCGCCGAAAATCGGCTTCGTGGGTGTACTTCACTTTAGCTTTCATGCAGACAGGGATTTTTCAGGTAGTGCGTCATGGCGTTCGGCCAGCCCGGAAAGGTGGTCGGCTGGGCCGGCAAGCCGCTTGCGCAGCCGAAGGGGGTAAATCACAAAATACCAGCCAATAAACGCCGCCGAGCTGCCAATAATAGCCAGGCTGGCCGCCACCGGCATCTCGGTGTGGCGCGTCACAAACCCTTCCAGGAAGCCCGCCATTATGAAGATGGGCACCAGGCCAATGGCCATTTTTAGCCCGTCGCGGGCCGACTTTCGGAAAGCCTCGCCCCGCCCGTAAGTGCCCGGAAAGAGCAGGCCCTGGGCCATCACGAAGCCCGCCGCGCCGGCCACGATGACGGCCGAAATCTCCAGCGTGCCATGAATCCAGACGGTGAGCACCGAGGCGCGCAGCACGTGGAAATGATAGAAAAAATACTGGAACGAGCCCAGCATCAGGCCCGTGCGAAACATTTGGATGAGGGTGCCCACGCCCAAAGTCACGCCCTGCACGAAGATGTTGAGGGCCACGTAGATGTTGTTGGCCGTGATGCCCAGAAACATCAGCGTTTCGCCCTCCTGCTTGTACACGGCCATGGGGTCGCCCCGGCGGATGTTTTCGATGGTCTGGTTCACGTAGGCATCGCCCAGAATTACCCGCACAAATGAGTCGTCGCAAGCCGCCGACAGCGCCCCCAGCGCGGTGAACACCGCAAACAGCAGCGCCGTGAACGCCAGCGTGCGGTGGTGCCGGGCCACCACCAGCGGCAGCTCCACGGCCCAGAACCGGGCAAAGCGGCGGCCGCCCTCGGGCTTGTTGGCGTAGAGGCGCTGGTGCAGCCTGGCCGTGAGGCCGTTGAGGTAGGCCGTGGTGGGTGAGGTAGGGTAAAAGGTTTGGGCGTAGGCTAGGTCGTCGGTGAGGGCGACGAAGCGGGCGGCCAGCTCGTCGGGCCCGGCGGCGGCACGCTGCTCGTATTGCTGCCAGCGCTCCTGGTTCTGACGCAAAAAAACGGCCTCTCGCATGGGGTAGAATTGAAGGGCTTAAAGATAGTCGCTCGTGGCGGGTTGCGGGTTAACAGAGCGGTTTCATGCTCAGTATAAGTTCCGGTCCGACGGCGGAGCCGTGCGACCGGTTGTCGTGTGCGCCACCAGTCCGAGCTATTCTAACGATTCCGTTTTTACGGCAACCGGTCGGACGGCTTCGCCGTCGGACCGGAGCGGGTATCGCGTCGCGGAAACCGCACTAATTGGGGTGATGTGGCTCAAAGCCATCAAGTCTCAATAATTATTTGCCGCCAGCTGGCCACCACCAGGCCGCCGGCGTGCCTGTCCGGTAACCAGGCCGCTAAGGCTGCGGGCTGCATCGCTGGTATCAACCGGCCAGGCCTTATTTTTCGGGGCTGAAAGCTACCCTTTGCCTTTTCTCATGAGCTCCATCCGCGTTCAAACCGCCCAAAACGTCACCCTCGAATACGAAATTGCCAGCCTGGGCGACCGCATCGTAGCCGCCATCATCGACTATGTAATCATGGGGGCCTGGGCCGTTGCCTGCGCGTTGCTCATCATGGTGCCACTTTCGGCGGGGGCGCGGCATTCGGTGGGCGCGGAGCCGCTGCTTATTCTGGTGCTTATTTTGGCCTACGCGCCGTTCGTGTTCTACAACCTGGTGTGCGAGGTTTTCTTCAACGGCCAAAGCATTGGTAAGAAAGCCCGCGATATCAAGGTGATGCGCCTCGATGGCACGGTGCCGCGCATCGGCGACTACCTGCTGCGCTGGCTGCTGCGCATCATCGACCTGCAAATGGCGGGCCTGGTGGCCATTATTTCCATCGCTGCCAGCCAGCGCGGGCAGCGCCTCGGCGACATGGCCGCCGGTACCACCGTGGTGAAGGTGCGGCCCATTCCGGCCCATGCCGCCACCCTGGCCGGCATTCTGCCGCTGGCCGGCTACCAGGTGGTATTTCCGCAAGTAGCCCTGCTCGCCGACCACGACGTGGCCCTGGTGCGCCAGCTGATACGGCAAGCCACCGCCCGCCACAACTACGAAGTGCTGAACCAGGTAGCCAACAAGGTGAAGGCCATCACCGGCATTCAAACCGATTTGCAGGATGAGCCTTTCCTGCAAACCGTGCTGCGCGACCATGCGCACTTGGCCATGGGTAACTAAACTAGAGCCGTATTGAAGGCTTTAGAATGAGTTAAAAATCAGGTTTTTTGGCTTTTATACTTCTCGCGAAGTAGCATGCGGAGGCAGAGACGCAAGATGTTGCGTCTCTGCCTAGTGTTCGCCGTGGGGAGAAAATCGGTGCTTCAACAACCGTTCCGACCGCCATAGGCGGTCGGAACGGGCCGAAAAACATAAAAAAAGGCCCGCTGAAACTCAGCGGGCCTTTTTGGGGAGCAGATAATAGGGCGGGCTATTCCCGGGCTATGCGCAGCATGGCGCTGCTGCCGTCGGGCAGCTGGAGGCGCACCATGTACAGGCCAGCGGGCAGGCTGGCGGCTTCGGGCCAGGCCAGGGTGCTGGCTCCGGCGGCGGCGCGCTCTACCGAGCGGCGCAGCAGCAGGCGGCCAGCTACGTCGTAGATGGCCAGGGCCAGCTGCGATTGGGCGGTGGGCAGGTTCAGGCGCAGCTGGAGGCCTTGGGTACCGAAGGGGTTGGGCTGGGCCGAAAACTCGCTGGCCTGGGCCAGGCCCGTTTTCTGGGCCGTGATGGCGGCGGGCAGCAGGTAGGTTACCACCGATTGGGAGCCGAACAAGGTGTTGCTGCTGTTGCGTAGCTCTACGAGTTGGTTGCCGCCGCAGCCGTTCAGCACCTGAATATCGTCGATGAACCAGCCTTCGAAGTTGCCGGGGCTGCCGGTGTCGGTGCGGGTGCGGAAGCGCACGAGCAGCGGCGTGCCGGCAAAAGAGCGTAAATCGAGCGCCGAGCGGATGAATCCGGTGGTGCCCGACACGCTCCGGCCCGAGAAGCAGCGCTGGCCGGGGGCCGGGGTGGTGGCATCGAACGTGCTGTTGTAGCCGTTCAGAATCCAGAGCGCGGCCGGGTTCTGCCAGGTGGTGCCGTTGTCGGTAGAAAGCTCCACCGTGCCGCCATCGTAGCTGCCCTCAAAATCGAAATAGTGGTAGAACGACAGCACCGACAGGCCCGTGGGCGTGAAGGGAGCCGAGGTCAGCACGAAATCGGTGGACGTGATGGGAGCGGTGGCCCACCACGAGCGGGTGCCGGTGTTGGCGTGGGTGGTGCTGCTGGCCCAGGTGGCGGTGCCGGTAATGGGTTGCGCCGCAAAGCCGCCCACGGTGTTGGCATCGCGGTTGTCGTTGACGGGCGTGACCGGGGCGCAGGCCGCCACGGTCGTGGCCTGGGCCTGGAAGCGCAGCGTCTGAGTCTGGCCGAGGGCGGTGAAGTTGATGTTACTGAACGTCACCTTATTGCCCACAAGCGTGCCGCCCGTGCTGCTGCTCACGAATCGCATGCCGGTGGGCAGCTCGTCGGTGAGGGTGTAGGGCGTGGTGGGCACCTGGCAGTTGCAGCTCAGCTTATACTCGTTGCTGAACGTGTTGCCGGCAACCAGCGGGGTCGTTTTCTGGAGCGTGACGGGCGGCGGCATATCGAAGGCCGCCGTTTGGTCGGTGGCGCTGCCCGATGAGCCCTGCACGGCGCTGTAGCCCATGCCCCGGCGGGCAAACGCGTTCCAGATGGTGCAGTGGTACTGCCCCTGGTAGAGCAGCGAGTCGGCGGCCAGAATGGCATCGCGGGCATCGAGGAAACCGGGCTGGCAGGGTTGCAGCTTCAGGCCTTGCATCACCAGTTGCAGGGCCACGTTGTTGCCTCCGTTGGCGGCTCCGTTGTACAGGTTGGTTTCGATGCGGCCCCGCTGCTGGATGATGTTCCAGGTCATGTCCCAGAGCGCGGCGCACCAGATTTCGCCAATGGCGTGTACTTCCGGGTTGGAGGCCACGTTGGTGTAGGTCAGCGGGTTGGTGGTGAGGGAGGTGGAGTAGGGGTAGCGGCGAATGCCACTGCCCGTGGCCGCCTGGCCCGAGGCGTAAGTGCCCACTGCACGGGCCGAAGGACCGTCGGTGAGCTGGGCGGTGGCCCAGTCGGTGGTCAGCATGAGGGCGAGGTAGTCGCTCCAGCCCTCGCCGCCTTGCTCGGCGTTGTTGAGGCAGCTGCTGTTGGCCGGGCCGCCCGTGAGGCGGGTCGATACGCCGTGGCCGTACTCATGCACCACCACGCCGTTGTCGAGGTCGCCGTCGAGCTGCGGGCCGGGAGCACCGGCGCGGGGCAGGGTTACCTGCACGTTGTTGGTTATCTGGGCAGCCAGCGCGGCCCCATCGGCCTGCGTCACCATCACCGCCGGAATCGTGACGGTGTTGTCGGTGCCGCCCATCACCAGGGGAGCCCCGGCCACGTTGTTCACCACAATGGCGGCAATGGCCCCGGCCAGCTGGGCATTTTTCACTTTAGGGGCAAAGCTGCAGGTGCCCCGGTAAATCAGCGCGATTTTGCCGGTGAGCGGAGTTCCCGTCGCCGCAACGCAGCCCAGGTTGCCCGCGTCGCCATACAGCGCCAACTGCCCCGATATCGGCCCCAGGGTCGCCAGGCTGTTGCTGGTGCTGAACCCGCCTTCGACGGCCGTGTAGTTGCCGGCGATGGTGGATGGGGCCGTTACCTGCAACGAATACGACGGGGCCGCCGCGCTCCACAAATACATTTGCATGCGGCCGCTGGTGCCGTCGGGCGGGGTGTTGAAGTTGGCGTTGTTAGTGCCGCCGCCGTCCTGGGCTTCGGCCCGCACGTAGTCGCTGCCCCGGCCGCCCCGGCCAATGTTGTCGGCCTGAAAGTTGCCGGCCGCTTCCGTGAAACCGTACTGATACATCACGTCATGCACGATGTTGTTCCAGTAAAATAGGTTCACCACGGCGGCATTGCGGTTGTTCACGGTGCTGGGCGAAGCCGTGAAGGTCGGCGTGAAGGCAAAGCTGAGGGAGGGAGCGGCCGTTTGCGAAGTGGCGTAGTTGCCGGGGGCGTTGGCGTTGGCCGCGTCGTCGTAGGCCGCCACGTTGTTGCCCCGCGTGATGTCGTAATTAGTAGTGCCGTCGAAATTCCAGCCGTGCGTGGTGGCGTTGTTGGTGGCTCCGGCCTTCAGCCACGGGTTGGTTTCGGTTTGGAAGCCCGCGCTGCCGGGGCGGTCCAGCGGAAACGGTACCACCAGAAAGGAGGTCGAAGTAGTGGTGGGCGGCAGCAGCCGGGCGGCGGCCGCTGGTGCAGCTTTCGCCAGGGCCACGGCCCGGTTGGTGGCGGCACCAGCGGCAGGGCGGGCGGCGGTTTCCTCCACGGTCCAGTTGTCCTGGCCGATGATGGTACCGGTGGCGGCATCAACCCGCACGTTCCACCAATCTGCCGAGCCCAGGGGCTCGATGTTCACATTCCAGGCCAGGTAGGGGCGGCCGGTTTCGTCGGTAGCCCAGGTCAGGCTGGCCACAATGTCGCGCCGGGCCACGCCGGCCGCGGCGAAGGTTTGCCGGGCCTCGGGGCCATTGTCTTCCGTGAGGCTGGCGGGCGCGGCGGCGAAGGGGCGGGCCAGGCGCTGCAAGGTCCGGCTCACGGCCACGGCGGCCGAAATGGCCGGCGCGGCCGGCAGGGCCATCAGCTGCTTGGCGGGCACGAAGGTTCCCGCGTGCGAAGCCAGCCGGCCGTGCATGAAGGCCAGCGACTGCACCCGGTTATACACCGGAATGCCACGAAACAGCTGCTGCATGTACACGTGCTCCAGGCCGTTGGCATCGGCGTAGGCGCTGCTCAGGCGCAGGTCGGCGGGGGCGTAGCCGGGGCCGGCCCACTGGTCGCGCACCTCCAGGGCCTGCTCGTAGGCCTGTTGGGGGGTAAGCGACTGCGCCTGGAGCGCCGCCATGGGTAACAGGCCCAAAAAGGCCAGGCCCAGTTTCATCGTAGAGGGTTTTCTCACTGATAAAAAGGTAAAGATGAAAGAGTTAAACCGATATTATCGCCGGACTAATGGCTCGGCACAGGTTATTGTTTTACTAATAATCTGTTACATCAAAGGTAGTAGGCCTTTGGCCTTTGGTTGCTTCCATCAACTACGAATTTGGAATAAAATGCCCGATAGAAGTAAAAATGTTGCCCCAGCAAAGCCAGATGCTTGCCAAAAACGTAAAAAGGCCACCCCGGTATTCGGAGCGGCCTTTCATGAAAATTGTGTCTCGTCCGGTTATCTGTTGACACTTTTCCGAAAGTTGTCATGGAAAACCCGTTAAATGCGTGCGTACGGCGTAGTCAGCGCGATTATAGTTTGCCCTTTAAATTGGCCGTGGTGGGCGAAGTCGGCCGCGGCGAGCTGAGTTACGAACAAGCCCAGCGGCGCTACGGCATCCAGGGTCGGAGCACGGTGCTGAGCTGGTGCCGGCGCTATGCCAGCCATTTCGTAACTTTTCAGGCCGCCGGACTTACTTCCCCCGGTGCCGCCCCCGCCGTGGACCCGACCCCGGAACAACGCATCAAGCAGTTGGAGACGCAGTTGCGCGAGCAGAAAAAGCAGTACGAGAAGCAGTTAAAAGACAGCACAGACCTGAATTTAGTGCTGCGTACCATGTTGCAAGTGGTGGAGGAGGACCACGGCATCCCCCTGCCAAAAAAGTCTTTTCGCCGGCCGTTTCCCGGCTGGCGGGCGAAAAAAGACTAGGCGTGCAGCGCAGCTGCCAGCTCTACGGCGTGAGCCGGCAGGGCTTCTACCAGCGCGGCCAGCGCCAGGTGGCCGCGGCCGAGCGGGCCGAGGCCGTGCTGGTGCAGGTGCGGGCCGTACGCAGCAAACTGCCCCGCCTGGGCACGCGCAAGCTGGGGCACAAAATCGCCCCGCTGCTGCGCGTGCAGGGCCTGGCCTGCGGGCGCGATGCCTTGTTCACCCTGCTGCGCCACAGGGGCCTGCTGATTGCCCCCAAACGCCGCTACACGAAAACGACGGACTCCCACCACCGCTTCCACTGCCACCCCAACGGGGTCAAGGACGCCCCCAAACCTACGGCCCCCAACCAGTTGTGGGTCAGCGATATCACCTATCTGCCCACCCGGCAGGGCACCGTCTACCTGAGCCTGGTCACCGATGCCTTTTCCCGGCGTATCGTCGGCCACCACGTCCATGCCAGCCTGCATACGGCCGGCTGCCTGGCCGCCCTGGACCGGGCCGTGCGCGGGGCCGGCCGGGCCGCCATCGGCACCATCCACCACTCCGACCGCGGCAGCCAATACGCCTCCGATGCCTACCAGGCGGCCCTGAGCAAGGCGAAGCTGCGCTGCTCGATGACCGACGGCTCCGACTGCTACCAGAACGCGCTGGCCGAGCGGGTCAACGGCATCCTCAAAGACGAATTCCTCTTCGTGCTCCCCGATGACCTGGCCCAGGCCCGCCTGCTCGTCGACCAGGCCGTGCACCTCTACAACGAGGAGCGCCCGCACCTGGCCCTGAACTATTTAACCCCCAATCAAATCCATCAGCAAGGAAAAAGCCCCGCCGGAAAATCCGAGCGGGACCCTTGCCTTATTCCTGTCAACAAATAGCCGGACGAGACATTGCACACAATCCGCGTAGCCTACCAGGGCACGGGCTGGCCCTGCCAGGTCACGAAGCTGCCATTTTCCTCGGCGTGCAGCTGCTCAGCCAGGCGAATGATGCCCCGGGCCGAGTCGGCCGGCTCCTGCACGGCCAGCTCGCCGCCCATGTCGGTACGCATCCAGCCGGGGTCCACTATCACCGAAATCAGGCCCTGGTTGCCGATTTCGGCGGCCAGGCTGCGCATATACATGTTCAGGGCGGCCTTGCTGGCGCTGTAGTGGTAAGGGTCGCCGGTGGCCTTCCAGGTGAGGGAGCCCTGGCCCGACGAAATGCTGAGGATGCGGCCCTTGCGCCCGGCCCGCAGCAGCGGCAGCAGCGCCTGCGACACCAGCAGCGGCCCAATGGCATTCACCTGCATGGTCTCAATGGCATCGTCGTGGGTGAGCTGGCCCAGGCGCTGGTGGGCATCGCCCGAGCCCGCGTGCGGGTACACGCCGGCGTTGTTAATCAACACATCGAGCGAGTCGGCCGTGTCGCGAACGAAGTGCTCGGCGGCGGCAATGGAAGTGGCATCGGTCACGTCGAGGGGCAGCAGCACGAGGCGGTCGGCGTACTGGCTGTGCAGCTGTTGCAGGTCGGTGGCTTGGTCGGGGTGCCGGCTGGCGGCAAAAACCTGGTCGCCACGCTCGAGGTACTGGCGGGTGAGTTCGAGGCCCAGGCCCCGGTTGGCTCCGGTGATGAAAACGCGCATTGCTTTTTTTAAGGAGAAGTAAGAAAGAGGAGTGGGAATGCAGTTTACGCAAAAAAGCCCGCCGGCTCATCAGAACCAACGGGCTTTATTCCTTTTAAATCAAGCGCGGGGCCAGATGTCCGGCCTCCAGATTACCCCGCCGCGATGGCCTTGCGGCGGCTGGCGCGGGTCAGGCGCTCGGTGCCTTGCTCCAGCAGCTCGTCGTCGCGGTCGGTTTTCTTCACCACCCAGCTCACCGAGTACAGGTCTTTGCGGCGGTCGCGCAGGTTGCGCACCGCCCCGCTGGTGTTCAGGTCTTTGAGCAGGTCGAGGTCGAGGTCGGCAATCAGCGTCATTTCCGTGTTGGGCGTGGCTTCGGCCACGATGGCATCGTGGGGGAAGGCGAAGTCGGAGGGGCTGAACACGGCCGACTGCGAGTACTGAATGTCCATGTTCTCGACGCGGGGCAGGTTGCCCACCGAGCCGGTGATGGCCACGTAGCACTCGTTTTCGATGGCGCGGGCCTGGGCGCAGATGCGCACCCGCTGGTAGGAGTTCTTGGTATCGGTCCAAAACGGTACGAAGAGAATTTTCACGCCCTCGTCGCTCAGCATCCGGGCCAGCTCGGGGAATTCGACATCGTAGCACACCAGGATGCCGATTTTGCCAAAATCCGTGTCGAAGCACTTCAGCTTGTCGCCGCCGCGCATGCCCCAGTAGCTGGCCTCATCGGGGGTCACGTGCAGCTTGTACTGCTCGTCCACGGTGCCGTCGCGGCGGCAGAGGTAGGCCACGTTGTGCAGCTTCTCGTTCTCATAAACGGGCATCGAGCCGGCCACGATGTTGATGTTGTAGCTCACGGCCAGCTCCATCATCTTCAGCTTAATGGGCTCGGTGAAGCCCGCCATGGCCCGGATGGCCACGGCCGGCGAGTCCTCGTTGGTGAGGGCCATGAGCGGGGCGTTGAAGAACTCGGGAAACAGCACGCAGTCCGACTTGTAGCCGCTCACGGTATCCACGAAAAACTCGATTTGCTGCAACAAGTCTTCCAGGCTGCGGGTGGCGCGCATCTGCCACTGCACAATGCCGATGCGCACGTTGGACTTGGTGTTACCGATGAGCTTTTCCTCTTCCTCGTAGTACACGTTAATCCACTCCAGCAGCGTGGCGTAGGCTTTCGACTCGGAGTCGTAGGGCAGGTAGCCGCGAATGATTTTGCGGACGTAGAACTCGTTCGAGAGCTGGAAGGTGAGGATGGGGTCGACCAGCTCCTTGTTCCGCACCATTTCCACGTACTTGCCGGGGGTCATCTCGTTGGCATAGGTGGCGTAGCCCGGAATGCGGCCGCCGGCCACCATGGCCCGCAGGTTCAGGTTCTCGCACAGCTCCTTGCGGGCATCGTAGAGGCGGCGGCCCAGGCGCAGGCTGCGGTAC
>JAYULN010000205.1:0-2176 GCA_043763525.1 Hymenobacter sp. | reverse complement strand
ACCACGCCCAGCGGCTTGCGCTCGGCGCGGGCTTCCACGCCCTTGCTCACTTCCAGAAATTCGCCCTGAATAAGCTGGGGCATGGAGCAGGCAAACTCAGTCAGCTCGATGGCTTTTTCGACTTCGGCGCGGGCCTCATCAAAAGTCTTGCCGTTCTCTTCGCGCACCAGGTCGGCCAGCGCCTTCATGTCGCGTTCGAGCAATGTTTTGTAGCGGTAAAAAATCTGCACTCTTTCCTTGATGGGCGTGGCCGACCACGATGGGAACGCCGCCTTGGCAGCCTGCACGGCCACGTCGAGGGCAGCGGCATTGCTCAGGGGCAGAGTCGAAATCAACTGCCCGTTGAGGGGGCTGAATACGTCCATGATAGCCGTACTGGAATCGTTTGCGGGTTTGCCGGCCACGAAATTCTGGATGGCAGGATACTTCAAAGTCTGGACTTCCATATTACCTTGATGTTGAGCGGGGTGCAAGCTAAGGGTTTTGCGTGAAATAGCACAATTGGCCGCTCGTAAATTTTTTTTTTTTTTGTAGGATAGCCGAAAAAAGCGAAACCGCCGGCGATTGCAAAATGCAATTGCCGGCGGTTTCAAATTACCCTGATTGGAAACAAGCCGAAAGCCTGGGGCTAAGCGGCTTTTGAAGTCGTGAGGAACGAGGTAGAGACGCATATTTGCATCTCGTCATTGAACGATTGGAAGCGCTTCGCCTGACGAAATCGTTCAACGACAAGACGCAGATTTGCGTCTCTACCTCGTGCTGCCAGCTTCAGACAACTGTTGAGCTGCGCTACCGCGTACTGACATTATCCTCAACCGCAACTCATAGCCCTCGTTACTTCACTTCCTCGCCGTGCTTGTCGATGAGAAAGCTGCGACCGTTTTGCGTCACGCGGGCCTGGGCACCCGCGAAGTCGGCGGCCAGCTGGTAGCGGCCGAAGGGCTTGGTGCCGGGGCTGGGGTCGTCGAGGTAATCAGGAGTGATGAAGGTGTAGCCGTCGGCCAGCCGCACCCGCGCCAGACCGTCGACAAAGGAGTAGGCTTCGACGAAAATGACGGGTTTGGCGGGCTCGGTGGGGCCGCTGATGTAGTACCAGCCCCGATGGTCGAGCACGGCGGCGCGGCCCTCGGCAAAGTCGAGGGCGTTGAAATAGTAGGCATCGAACTCCTCCCCTTTCTCATCCACGAAGGTGTAGGCATCGCCCACGCGGGCGCGGGCATAGCCGCCGGCGTAGGGGTTGAGGGCATCATACGCGGGCGGCACCACTTCTTTACCGGCCTCATCCACAAAACCATAGGCTCCATCCTTGGCCACCACGGCCCGGCCATTCTGAAATGGGCTGGCCGCCGTGAACTGAGCCGGAATCACCGGTTGGCCCTTGGTATCGGCGAAACCCCAGCGGCCGTTTTCCTGGTAGGGCACCGGCGGGTTGCTGCCCAGGTGGCTGAGGCCCCAAATAATTAGTCCGAGTACGACAATGGCTACGGCAGCCAGGGCCGCCATGGGCTTTTCCTGAACCCACACCGCTCCTCGCCGCAGCTGAGGCAGCAGTGCAGAACCAACCGTTTGAGCGCGGCTAAATAGCTTCTGAATTTTATCAGCCAGCGGCGTAGTCGCAAGAATGACTGTTGAGTTTGGGACGGTGGTGGTTCCAGAAATTTCCGCTGCGGGCGTTGCCAATCTGGGCAGGGAAGCAGGAGCTACCGCATCGGCGGGAGCAGCAGCAACCGCAGCGACCACCGGCGGCGGAGTTGCAGGGGCAGACGCAACAGCCGGGCCAGCAACCGGCGCGGCCACCACCGAAACCGAGACAGCTGGCGCTATGGCCGGCGCAGCACTCAACTGCTCAATAAGCTGGCCGAGCTGCTGAATCTTGGCATCGAGTGCCTGGTTGCGGGCGGCCGATTCGGCCCGGGAAGCCTCCATTTCAGCTTCGAGAGCGGCTTTTTCGCGGGTTTCGGCCCCGAGGCGCGAAACGAGGGCGGTGGCTTCGGCGGCCACAGGCGGGGCCTGGGCCAGCTCGGCCCGGAGCCGGGCAATGCTGCGCTCGCGCTCGGCTTCGCGGGTTTCGAGGGCCTGGAGCTGGGCGGCCACATCGGCCTGCATTTGCTGGCGAATTTGTTCAAGATGCTCCTTTTCTTCGCGGCGGGCGGCGGCCGAATCGTGGCCGTAGGCG
>JAYULN010000204.1:0-5430 GCA_043763525.1 Hymenobacter sp. | reverse complement strand
GCCCCTTGATGGGCTCCACCTCGGCAAACAGGGTGGTCAGGATGCGGTTGCGGGTGAAGTTTAAGTTGGTAACCAGCGACTGTTGCACCGGGTTGGGTTCGCCGTAGCCGTCGGCTTCCTTGGGCTCGTACCACGTCGCGTTGGGGTTGTACACGGGCAGCGTGGGCGGGGCCTGCAATACGTTGGTCAGCACCCCAAACTCGCTGTTATCCGTAAAAAGCTGCCGCTCCGAGCTGTGCGTGAGGGCCAGGCTGTTGCCAATCTTGACGTACTTGCTGGCCTGCACGTCGCCGTTCAGGCGCAGCGTAAACCGCTCAAAGTTAGAGCCGTTCAGCGTGCCGTCCTGCTGGAAATAACCGCCCGTGGCGGCGTAGCGCACTTTGTCGCTGCCCCCCAGCGCGCTCAGGTTGTAGCTCTGAATGACGGCCGTGGGCCGAAACACCGCCTTTTGCCAGTCGGTGCCGTCGCCCAGGGCGCTGGGGTCGCGCAAGTTGTCGAGCAAGGGCCTGCCCGCCGCCAGTTTAGCCTCGTTGTTGATGGTGGCATACTCCTTGGAATTCAGCAGGTCCAGGTGCTTCCACACGGTTTGTACGCCCCGGTAGGCATCCACGCTCACGCTGGTCGCCCCGGCCTTGCCGTGCTTGGTCGTGATGATGACCACCCCATTGGCGGCCCGCAGTCCGTAAATAGCCGTGGCCGACGCATCTTTCAGTACGTCAATGGTTTCAATGTCGTTCGGATTGATGAAGCTGAGTTGGTTTTCGTCGCCCGAAGGCAGCGGAAACCCGTCCACCACGTACAGCGGCGAGTTGTTACCGGCCGAGGTCACACCCCGCACCCGCACCGAAGTGCCGCCCGCCCCGCCCGGTGCGCCCGAGTTTTGGGTCACGGTCACGCCCGCCGCCCGGCCCTGAATGGCCTGCGCCGCATCGGCCACCGGCTGCGACGCAATGTCGCGACCCGATACCGAAGCCACCGCTCCCGTCACGCTGCCGCGTTCCTGGGTGCCGTAGCCCACCACCACCACCTCGCTTAGCTGTTTGGCATCTTCGCGTAGCATTATGTTTATTGGCGTGCCGGCCGTCACCACCGCGGTTTGGGTGGCAAAGCCTACAAAGCTGAACAGCAGGGTGCTGCCTTCGGGGGCATTCAGGCTGAACGCGCCGTCGGAGTTGGTGCTGGTACCCAGGTTGGTGCCGCGCACCAGCACCGTCACGCCGGGCAGGCCGGAGCCGTCGGCCCCGGTCACGCGCCCGCTCACGGGCACATCGGCCACGGGGCGAACCAGCGGGCGGGCCGTTGCCGTTGCCAGGGTAGGGGCCACCAATACCGGCAGCCCACAGGCCAGCAGCACGGCAGTGCGCCGCAACAGCGCAACGAGGTAAAATTTTCGCTTCATGGTGGGAGTTTTGAAGAGCGGTATAGCGAAGAAGCAGGTAGGCTAAAGGATAAGCGACGACTGCTTACAATGTTTATGGTCTGGCTGTTGTAGCGGTGGCCGGAGCATTGGCCGGGCGCACCGCGCCGGTAGTTTTGCCGGTGGCCGGGGCGGCGCTGGCTACCGGCCCGCCCGCGTAGCGGAACCGGGCCGTTTGCGACCCCACGCGCAGGGTGTACCAGCCGTTTTCCAGCTGCCGGCGGCCCAGGCCGTCGGGGTAGCTCAGGTCGCGCAGCGGGTCGATGTCGAAGGCCAGCTCGCGGCCCTGGCCGGCGGCAAATTCCTGCTTTTCAAAGTGCTTCAGCAGCCGCACCGGGCGGGCAATGCGGCCCACCTCATCGGTGAGGAACCAGAGCACGGCTTCCTGGCCGGCGCGGGGGCCGGTGTTGGCCACGCGCACCGTGGCCCGCAGCTTGGTGGCGGGGCCGGTCAGCACCGAGTCGCTCAGCGCCAGCCCCGCGTAGGTGTAGGTCGTGTAGCTCAGGCCCTCACCAAACTCCGTCAGCATCGAGCTTTTGTATTTGGGGCCACGCTGCTCGAAGCCGGCCCCAAAGTCGCTCAGGTCGAGGCTGTTCTCGTTGTTATCGTGGTGATAGTTCGAGATGTGCCCGGCAAACTGCGGGTACGTGAAGGGCAGCTTGCCGCTGGGGTTGGTGGTACCGCTGATGATTTCGGCCAGGGCCGTGCCGCCGCCGTAGCCCGGCAGCCCCGCCCAGATAATGGCCGACGCGCCCTCGGCCACTCCGCGAATGATGTTCGGCCGGCCGCCAATCACGAGCAGCACCGTGGGCTTGCCGCTGGCCTGGGCCGCGCGGGCCAGCTGCTGCTGGTCGTCGGGTAGGGTCAGGTCGGAGGTGTTGCCCAGGCCTTCGGTGTAGGGCCGCTCGCCCAGGGCCAGCACCACGGCATCGGCCTGGCGGGCGGCGGCGGCAATGCTGCCCAGGGCCAGCTTGCCGGCCGCGTCGTGGTAAGGCAGCAGCTCCACTTTAGCCTGCGGAAACTCGCGGCGTAACGCTTCCAGCAGCGTGGGTACGTCTTTCGGATATGCGTCTTCGGGGCGGCCCTGCCAGGCCAGCGTCCAGCCCCCGCAGAGGTTGGCCCGTGAGTCGGCCGAGGGGCCCACTACCAGCAGTCGCTTCACGCGGGCCGGGGCCAGGGGCAGGGTGTTTTTTTCGTTTTTGAGCAGCACCACCGACTCACGGGCGGCGGCCACGGCCTGGGCCCGCAACGCCGGGTCGCCAATGCGGCTCAGCCGGTCGCCGCGCGGCATGGGGTTCTCAAAAAGGCCAATCTCGTCCTTCAGCTGTAATACCCGCCCGGCCGAAAGGTCGATGCGGGCCTGGCTGAGGCGGCCTTCCTGCACCAGCTCCTTCACGTAGCGGCAAAAGGTGGTGGTGTACGGAGTCATGGCCATGTCCACGCCCGCGTCGACGGCCATCCAGGTGGCTTCCTTCTCGTTCGGGGCCACTTTCTGAATGCGAACCAGGCGGATAATGTCCTCCCAATCAGTCACAGCCACGCCCTTGAAACCCATCTGCCGGCGCAGCAAGTCCGTCAGAATCGCCTTCGAGGCGTGTACCGGCTCGCCGTTGATTTCACCGGAGTTAATCATCACCGTTTTCAGGCCGGCATCCATCGCGGCCTGAAACGAGGGCCGGAAAAATTCCTGGAGGCGCTGGTCCGGTATCAGGGCGTTGGTGCGGTCCCAGCCGTTGCGCGGGTCGGAGTAGCCGATGAAGTGCTTGCCGCAGGCGGCCACTTTGTAAGGCGCTATCTCCGCATTGGTTTGCAGCTCCCGCACGTAGGCCGTGCCCAGTGTGGCGGCCACCAGCGGGTCTTCGCCAAAGGTTTCGTAGAAGCGGGGCCAATACGGATTCAGGCCCAGGTCGAGCACCGGAGCAAACACCCAGTGGTGGCCCAGGTCGGCCGATTCGAGCACCGTAGCGCGGGCCGTTTGGCGGGCCAGCTCGGGGTTGAAGCTGGCCCCGAGGTTGATGTTGTGCGGGAAGATGGCCGTGCCGCTCACGAAGCTGGCCCCGTGAATGTGGTCGATGCCGTAGATGATGGGAACGTGCAGCCGCGACTCGCGCAGGGCAATGCGCTGTAGGGCCGCCGAGTAGCGCACCCACTGCGCGGCCGGCACCGCCTCGCCGTTCAAGAAGGAGCCAATATGAAAATCCCGGACTAGTGCCGTGGCCTTGGCCGAATCCAGCACTACGTCTTTTTGCACCCCGGTGGTGTTGATGGCCGTATTGGTGAGTTGGGTCATCTGCCCGATTTTTTCCTCCAGCGTCATTTGGGCCAGCAGCTGCTGCACCCGCGGGCTGAAGGCGGCGGCGGGTAGGTCGGGGGCCACGGCCGGGATAGTGGCCACTGCCGTAGTGGGCACCGCGCCCCGCTGGCAGGCCGCTACTATAATTGGGAGCACCAGTAGCGCCCGTCCCCATGCGCGGGGCCGAAAAGCCGCCGCCGACAAGGCCCGGCACTTAGCTGCGAAGTAGGAAGCGAAAGGGGAGCAAAACACAGGCATCTGGCAAGGTGTGTTGACCAAAAGTAGAGAAGTGTGTTTGGCAAATGCAACTCAAAAAATGCGTTAAGTAATCAGAAACGAACTTTTGCGTCGAATGAAGACGAAGGTAATTACGCTTGCCACACACGCAATAGTTACGTTTTGTTCATTATCGCGCTTCCCGCTGCTATTTCCTGAAAATCCTGCTAAGGCTAAAAAACAACGAAAAAATAACGGCTTTTTTAAAAATAAGTCCAACTTAGGCGGATTGGGCTATCGGTTCGCTCAAAATTACTCCCGCTGCCGAAAATAAGCCCAGTATTAGTTCGGTCGCTGGCCGCAATCGTTCCCGGCGGTGCAAGCTGCTGTCTCACGGCAGTTATGCCTCGCTCAATTCCTCCTCAACCTCGGTCGTGGTATCCAGCAGTACGTGCGTCCAGGCTTCACCGTCTTCATAGTCGGCGGCCAGGTGGCGGCGGCGCAAAGCGCCCATTACCTTCTGCGCAAACGCCCAGCTGGTGGCCGGGCGCAGCTCAAGTACACGGGCCAGTTCGGCTGCCGAATAGTTGCCCCGGTGGGCGTGCAGCAGGAACACGGCATACAGCGCTTTTACAATTGAGAATTTGCACTTTTGCAATAGGGTGCCGGCCGTGGCCGACTCTACGTAGCGGCAGCGGGTGCAGCGGCGGGCGTGGGGCTCGCGGGCTTCGCAGCTTTTTCCGTGGCCGCATTTGCGGCAGCGGTAGCCGCCCTGGGTCCACTTCAGGTCGGCGAGGTAGCGCAGGCAGGCATTCTTATCGGGGTAAATCTGACTGAACTCGCCGAAATCGACTTCCCGGGCTTCAATGCGGGCGGCCTTCTCGGCGTGCAGGTCGCGGCTAAGGTCGCCGTTGAGCTTTTCGATGGCGGCCGACTGGAGGGCGAGCAGGCCGTTGGCTTCGAGCAGCTCGCGGTTTTGGTTGGCCACGGTGGCGTTCTGGCGGCGCAGCTCGGTGGTGCGCAGGCCCACCAGCGCCTCGAGCTCGGTGTTGAGCTGGTCTTTCAGCTCCTGGTTTTCGCGCATCTGCTCCACCAGGCGGTCCTGGGCCTGGTGCTTTTTACGCAGCTGCTTCAGCAGGCGGTGCTGGGTGAGCAGGGTGGTGTCCATCAGGCCCTTAATCTTCTCGCCCAAGGCATAGCTCAGGATAACGACTTCGGCCAGAAACGCCACGTACAGGCTATACACCGTGTAAGCATTGTTATAGAAATCGATGCCCAGCTTCCGCATGATGAGGAAGGTGAGGCTGCTGGCCACCAGCGCCTGGGCAATGAGCAGGTAGCGGCCCGGCCGCAGCCCGCTGCGATAGGCCCGGAAAGCAGCGTAGTACAGCAGGCCATACGGCAGCAGGTACAGCCAGAAGCTGAAACCGGAATGCACCACGGCCACATCGAGCAGCAGCAGGCCGGTGCTCAGGCCCACCACCCAGCGCCCGGCGCGGTGCAG
>JAYULN010000203.1:0-5433 GCA_043763525.1 Hymenobacter sp. | reverse complement strand
GCCAGTATTAAGTAGTCAGTAGTCGGACATCAACCTGCTGTCAATCAAGATTTAACATTGGGTCTGACTACCGAATACTTATGTTTGACTACTTAGCTCGGATTTTAGCGGATTAGCCCGGACCACGGATTAGCACGGATTTTAGCGGATTACACGGATTTTGTAGTCGATTTCATTCTGGTTTATTCCTTGCAGATTTAGATAAAAAGGCCGCCCGTTGGGCGGCTTTTTTTATGGGGCAAGCTTCGCGAAATACGATAAAACAACTGTATAGAATCGACTACATAGAATCGACTACATAGAATCGACTACAAAATCCGTGTAATCCGCTAAAATCCGAGCTAATCCGTGGTCCGGGCTAATCCGTGGTCCGGGCTAATCCGTGGTCGGGCAACCGTTTTTGGTTAACTTACGAGTGGTGAACAGAAGCCCGTTAACCGGCCGCGCTATGCTGTATGTGTCTCCGCCTGATACTGCCCCGCCGGGGCTGCCGGCCCTGCTGGCGGCCTGCCGCCGCCAGGAACGAGTGGCGCAGCGGCGGCTGTATGGGCAGTTTCATGGCTTCGCGATGAGTGTGTGCCTGCGCTACGCCCGCGACCGCGACCACGCTCTGGAAGCGGCCAACGACGGCTTCCTGAAAATATTCCGCGACCTGCACCGCTTCG
This sequence comes from Hymenobacter sp., assembly GCA_043763525.1. Classification (GTDB taxonomy): domain Bacteria; phylum Bacteroidota; class Bacteroidia; order Cytophagales; family Hymenobacteraceae; genus Hymenobacter. The sequence continues at coordinate 4,768 of JAYULN010000203.1, read as the reverse complement.
ATGAGGCCCGCCATCCGGCCGATGTGCCGGGCTCGTTTCGGGGCTGGCTCAAGCGCATCATGATTCATACCGCCATCGACCATTACCGCGCCAACGAGCGCCACCAACATCATCAGGAAATCGACGAGGGCTTGCTGAACCACGCCGACCACGGGCCCACCCCGCTCGATAGCCTGAGCTACGACGAGCTGCTGGCCCTGGTGCAGCGCCTGCCCCCGGCCTACCGCACGGTGTTCAACCTGGCGGCCATCGACGGCTTCGGCCACGAAGAAATTGCCGACCAGCTGCACATCTCCGTGGGTACTTCCAAATCTAATTTATTTAAGGCCCGTGCCCATTTGCGGACGATGCTGGCCCAGTGTACTATTTCAGAAAAAGCTCGCTATGTGGTTGGATAACGATATTGATAATGCGTTTCAGCGGCTTAATCCCCCGGAACCAGAACCCGCTTCTTTCCCCCTTGATGCCTGGCTGCGCCTCGAAACGCGGCTCGACAAGGCCGTGATTGAGCGCGAGGTGCGGCGCAAGCTGTGGCGCTACCTCGCGGCCGAAGTGGCCGTGGTTGCCCTCGTGGCGCTGGGCTGGCTGCTGTGGCCGGCGGGCCCGGCCGCACCGGCCAGCACCGTAGCAGTAGCTACGAAATCAGCAAATACTGCCCTAGCTACGAATACCGCAGTTCCGACCACCGCACCGGCTAAAAGCACTAGCACCCGCGCGGCAACCCAGCCGCGCAGTGGCGAGCCAGGGGCAGGGGCTACCATGCCTGCGGCGCTTGCTCCCGCGCCTACGTCTGTAGGCTCGCCGGCTTCGGCAGCGGTTGCCGGGGCTGCGGCTGGGCGTATTGGGGCTGCGACTGTTGCAGCTACGCGGCCCACGACGCTTGTTGTGGAAAACTCGCGGCCTCGGCAGCGGCGTGTTGGGCTGCCTATAGCAACGGATGACCCGGCAAGCCGGAAAACTGAAACCACGGCAGCTCCCCGGTACGCGTACCAGCCGTCGGGTTCCCCGCTCTTTGGGAGAAGGGCCGAGCAAGTGGCGCACCCGCCCCGCCGGGGCACAGTTTCTGATGGTGCTTTCGGCGCTGCTGCCACGGGCGCGGCAAGGAGCGATGCCGGGCAAAGCGTAACGAACGCGGCCTTGGCTGGAGATGCGAAGCACCCAGCGACGGAAAATGCAACGGCTGCTGCTACCGTGGGTAGTGCGCGTCGTCGGCAAGCGGGGAGTCCGACGGGGAGCCTTTCGCGTCCTTCGCTGGCGGGGGCTGAAGCAGCGGTAGTGGCTCGGGTAAAAATTGATGCTGAAGCTTCCGTTGTTACAACCTCGGTAGCGCTTACGCCCAATGGGACCGCAGGTGCGGCTACCCCGCTGGCCGCGCGGCTGGTGGAGTTGCAGCCCGGCTTCTCCCCGACCCTACCCGCCCCGCTGGCGACCGTGGCCGTGGCCGCGGTGTCGGCCCCCACGCCGCCCGTGCGGCCGACGCGCTTCTACGTGGGCCTGGTGGCAGCGCCGGATGTGAGCACCGTGAACTTTGCCGATATGCAAAGCCCTTTGCCCAATGTGGGCCTGACACTGGAATACCGCCTCACCGACCGCCTGCGCTTCACTACCGGCCTGCTGCGCTCGACCAAGCACTACACCGCCCGCCGCGAAGACTACGACTGGGGGCCTTACGCCAGCCGCATGTACCAGCGCGACTTTCGGAATGTGGAAGGCAGCTGCACCGTGCTCGATGTGCCCCTGAACCTGCGCTACGATGTGCGGCGGCGGGCGCGGTACCGGCTATTTGGCAGCGCCGGGGTTTCTTCCTACTTCATGCAGCGCGAAGCCTACTCCTACGCCTGGACCGATAACAACGGCACCTACTTGTGGCGGCGCGACGCGGTGAACGAAAACCGGCACCTGCTCAGCATCCTCAACCTATCGGCGGGCTACGAGCGCAGCCTCAGCGCCCGCTGGAGCCTGCAAGCCGAGCCCTACGTGAAGCTGCCGCTCGGTGGCGTGGGCGCGGGCAATGTGCGGCTGACCAGCGCCGGGGTGTTCGTGGGGGTGAAATACGATTTTTAGCCCCCTCACCCACGACGACCAGCGGCAGCGCACCTCCTCTTCAAATTCATTTTCGCTGATTTTCAGTATGCGCCCCACTCAACCTATTTTTCGCTGTTTCCGCCCGGTGTCGCTGGGGGCGGCGGCCCTGCTGCTGGCCCTGGCGGTGGGCTGCACCTACTCGCATGGCGACCCCGTGCCGTGCGATGCCTCGGCCCAAACGGCTACCTACGCGGCGGTTATTTCCCCCATTTTCGACGCGTACTGCCGCGAATGCCATGCCAGCAACGTGGCGGCCACGCTCGGCGGCGGCACCGACTTTGGCAATTACCTGGCCATCAAAAACTACCCATCGGCCAGCCTGCTGGGCTCCATCGAACACGCCCCCGGCTACGATGCCATGCCCAAAGGCCGGGCAAAAATATCGGAGTGCGACATTGAGCGCATCAAGGCCTGGATGGCGGCCGGCAAACTCGAAAACTAACTTCCTAGCGCCATGAAATTATCTTCTTTGCTGCTGCTGCTGGTGCTGGTGCTCGGCTCGTCGGGCCGGGCGCAGGCCCAGGGTAAGTACCTGACCAAAACGGGCCAGGTGTCGTTTTTTTCCTCGGCTCCCATTGAGGACATTGAGGCCCGCAACCAGCAGGTAGCAGCCGTGCTCGACCTGGGCACCGGCCAGTTGGCTTTTGTGGTGCCCATCAAGGGCTTCGTCTTCAAGCGCACCCTGATGCAGGAGCACTTCAACGAGAACTACCTGGAGTCGGACAAGTACCCCAAGGCCACTTTTTCGGGCCGCTTTGTGGGGCTTGATGCGGCCACACTGGCCACCGCCGGTCCGCACAACACGCAGGTAGAAGGCGACCTGACCATGCACGGCGTGACGCACCACATTAAAGTGCCCGCCAGCGTGGAGCTAAAAGGCAGCCAGCTGCTGGCCCAAGCCACGTTTCCGATAGCCACGGCCGATTACGGCATCACAATTCCGCTACTGGTGCGCAACAGCATCGCCAAGGTGGTGACTGTGCGCGTGGCCCTCGCCTGCGATGCCGCGCCCGCCACGGCTGCTACCCGCCCCACCAATTAGTCCTCCTATATTTCCCCAACCATGATACTTCGTTACTCTCCGTCCGGATTTGCGGGCGGCCTGGTGCTGGCCGCGCTACTGGCCCTGGCCAGCCCCGCCCGCGCCCAAACCGACCTACTGGGCGAGCTCGAAAAACAAACCACCGACTCGCTGAAGCGCGAAGTGGTAGCGGCCACCTTCAAAGGCACGCACATCATCAATTCGCAGTCGGTCGAAACCCCGGGCCAGGGCACGCTGGCCTTCCTTATTCAGCACCGTTTCGGCACCCTGAACAGCGGGGCATACAACTTTTTTGGCCTCGACCAGGCCGTGCTGCGCCTCAGCTTCGAGTACGGCATCACCGACCGCCTGGCCGTGGGCGTGGGCCGCAGCTCGCAGGAAAAAACCTTCGACGGCTTTCTGAAATACCGGGCCCTGCGCCAAACCACCGGCGCACGGCCCACGCCGGTGTCGGTCACGCTGTTTGCCTCCTCGGCCATCACCACGCTCCGGTTCAACGAGCCGCCGTCGCAGGAACGCTCCCTGGCCTCGCGGGTCGACTACACGTACCAGGCCCTGATTGCCCGCAAGTTTGCCCACGGCTTGTCGGTGCAGCTCATGCCCACGCTCATTCACCGCAACTTTGTGCCCTTGGCCGGCATGCAAAACGACGTGTACGCCCTCGGCGCGGGCCTGCGCCAGAAACTCACCAACCGTGTGGCCTTCACCGCCGACTACTTCTACCTGCTGCCCGGCGCTACCGCCGACGCTTACCGTAACGCCCTGGGCCTGGGCTTCGACATTGAAACCGGCGGCCACGTTTTTCAGCTGCACCTCACCAACTCCAAAGGCATGGTCGAGAAGCTCTACGTGCCCCAAACCGACGGCAACTTCTTCGACGGCGACATTTATTTCGGCTTCACTGTTGCCCGAAATTTCACAATTAAGTCACAGCTTTAAAAGGAATTATAAATTGAATAGGACTTACGCAAATGTGCAGTTTTCTAGCCCCAGAGGGGCGACATATCGGTAGTAAAACATTGTCAATCAGAAATAAAGCCCCAGAGGGGCGGCACTTATCTGAACGTCAGCCAAGTGCCGCCCCTCTGGGGCTTTTGTTACTCTATTTCAGGTGGTTACTACCGATATGTCGCCCCTCTGGGGCTTGATGAATATGGCTTTGCGTAAGTCCTATTGAAGCTATTTAGCAGTTGGGGTAGTCATGCGGAGCGAAGCATCTCTACCGCAGCAGTGAATTCTTTCGATTGGATTACTTGCGCGATAGAGATGCTTCGGCTGCGCTCAGCATGACCGTTTCGGAGACTTCCTAAAAAGCCTCATAAATTATAAATGCCCGCCTGGCAATCCAGGCGGGCATTTATAATTTATGATTCCTCTTAAACCGTGATGCCTTCGGCCACCACGCTTTGCACCTCGGGCACCATGCGCTTGAGCAGGTTTTCGATGCCCGATTTCAGCGTAACCGTGGCCGAGGGGCAGCCGGAGCACGAGCCTTGCAGGTTCACGGTCACCACGCCTTCGTGGTAGCTTTTGAAGGTGATATTGCCGCCGTCCTGCTCCACGGCGGGGCGCACGTAGTTATCGAGCAGGTCGATGACTTTTTGGGCAATCTGGCCTTCCTGCTGGGTGGGGTCGCCGGCG
>JAYULN010000202.1:0-5434 GCA_043763525.1 Hymenobacter sp. | reverse complement strand
ACCGTTACGCCGCTCAACGGCTGCGCCGTGCGGATGGAATTGGCGAAAACCGTGGTGCCGCCCGTCGCGCCCTGCTTCACAATCAGGCCCACATCGGTTACGGCCACCAGCTTGCTCACTTGCAGCCATTGGCGCTCGGTGTCCTGCACGCGCACCACGTACAGCCCCTTCATCGGCCCCTGAAATTCGAGGGCCTTTAAATCCAGATTCAGCAGGCGCAGCCCGGCCTCCTTGGGCAGGGCATCAACAGATATCGTGCGCTCCGACAATACGTTGCCGATAGTTTCGGTGTCATAATACTGGAAGCTGCGGTCGATGTAGTCGCCGTTTTCGTCGGTGTTCGATTCGCGGGGCTCGTCCTCCTCGTATTCGGGGTAGCCGTACTGCTTTTCGCCGCGCAGCAGCTGCTGAATATTGTTGGCGTACACTTTCGCAATGGTTACCTTCACCTTGGCCACTTCATTGATGCGCAGGCCCAGGTTCCGGTTCCCCAGCGCGTCCAGGTACATGGCCTTGTCGGTGCTGGTGAAGCTCAGGCTGGGCCGCTCATCGCCAAACGAAACCGCTTGGCTGAAGCCTTGGCCCAAGCTGCCTCCGAGCACGCCCCGCGTGCCCGCCGCCAGTGCAATCTGGTAGGTTTTGCCCACCTCAAAGCCGCCGCGCAGGGCAAAGCCGCTTTCCAGCGCCTCCACCGAAAAGGCCACGGCGGGCGTTACTTTCAGGTTGGGCTGAATGTCGGTGGCGCTCACGGGCTGGTTGAGCAGCACTGTTACCACGGGCTGGCCGTTGAGGAGCGAGCCGGTCAGCTCGCGCACTTCCAGGGTGCTTTGGTCAGGAATTTCGGCCTGAGCCGTGAGGGTTTTTTCGGTGGCCTTGGTGCCGGCCGCCGGGCGCAGGCCGGGCGCAATGTCAATCTGCACCGGCGAGCCCGGCCGCACGTCCTGCATGAAGGTAAGGGCCACCATCGCATCCGGCTCGGCCGAATTAATTTCCACCGCCACCGGCTTGCCGTCCTGGGTTACTTTGATGCGGGATTTCACATCCGCCGGCCGCACAGGGTAATTAAAAACCAGGTTGGCCTTCAGTTCCGCCGTGCCCGCCGCCCGCTTCGAGCTGCCATAAAACACCTGCGGCGCAGCCATATCCAGATACGACGTGTGGAATTTGGGCCGGTTCAGGGCCAGCTTCTGCTTGCCGCTGGGCAGGGTTTCGGGCCGCAGGTTGGCCGAAAAAACGGTGCTGGGGCGGAAGGGCTCCAGCGGCGAAAACGTCAGCTCCCGGTCGCCGGTCCACTTAAACTTGCCGCGAATATTGGGCGCGAACGTAACGTAGCGCGTGGTGTCCCAGCGGTTCTGCTGGCCCTCGTCCACCACCTTTTCATCGAAGGTGAAAACCAGGTTAGAGTACGGGTCGATTTCGTCGCCATCGGTAGTAGCGGCCGTTGCGGCGGCCTGCTCCTGGGCGGTTTTCTTCGAGCACGATGAAGCGGCCAGCAGCGTGAGGAGCAGCAGCGGCAATAAACGAAAACGAACCAGCATGGGGTGGGGGTGGGGAGTGATGGCCGGAAGGTAGCGGAAAAGCGGCGGCGTTGGATGGGAGAACGATAGATGAATCGCAATATTTTGTGGGGCCGGGGGTGAGGTGACCCGCGTCAAGGCTGCTACCCCACCAGCTCCAATACCTCGCGCAGCCGCTCCACCGCCCGGAATTCCACACCCGCCAGCAGCTCCGCCGGCACATGCTCATGAATCCAGTTGGCGTGGTAGGGCACATGCACGGCCCGGAAAACCCATTTTTGCCACCGGCAGAATATCCGATTTCAGCGAGTTGCCAATCATCACGAAGTTCTCGGGCGTGGCCCCGAGGCGGGCAAACAGGCGGCGATAGGTGGGCTCATCCTTCTCGCTCACGATTTCGACGTAGTCGAAAAAATCGCCCAGGCCGGAGCGGGCTACCTTGCTTTCCTGGTCCAGTAAGTCGCCTTTGGTGAGCAGCATGAGCTTGTGGCCGCGCTGCTTGAGTTCGGTCAGGACTTCCACCACGTCGGGCAGCGGCTCGATGGGGTAGCGCAGCAGCGCCCGGCCCAGGTCCATAATCTGCTGGATTTCGCTGCCCACCACCGCACCGCCCGACAGCTGAATCGCCGTTTCAATCATCGACAGCATAAACGACTTGGCTCCGTAGCCGAATAGCTCCATGTTGGCCTGCTGCACGTCGTAGAGTAGCGCGTTGATGGTGGCTTCGTCGGTATAAGGTGCCAGCAGGAGGAGCAGTTGGGCTTCCACCTGGTCGTAATGCGGCTGGTTGGGCCACAGCGTATCGTCGGCGTCGAAGGCGATGAAGGTTTGAGTAGGCATGGGAGGATTTTGTAGTACCCGCTTTAGCTTGTGCCAGGGTGAAAGGCTCCGCAAAGCTACCGACCTTTGCCCGCCATGAAACACCTGATTGACCTCGAAACCTGGCCCCGCCGCGAGCATTTTGCCTTCTTCTCGGCGTTTGAAGAGCCCTTCTTCGGCCTTACGGCCAACGTGGACTGCACCGCCGCCCAGGCCGAAGCCAAGCGGCTGGGAGTGTCGTTTTTCCTCTACTACCTCTACCACGCCCTGGAGGCCGCCAACGAAGTGGAGGAGTTCCGCTACCGCATCGAAAACGGCCAGGTGTACTGCTACGACCGCATTCACGCCTCGGCTACGCTGGGCCGGCCCGACCACACGTTTGCTTTTTCCTTCATCGAGCAGCACGACACGCTGGCCGGCTTCGTGGCCGCCGCCGAGGCCGAAATCGCCGCCGTGCAGGCCAGCACCGGCCTGCGCCTCTCCGATACCACCGGCCGCCCCGATACCGTGCATTGCTCGGCCCTGCCGTGGGTGCGCTTCACCAGCCTCTCGCACGCCCGCAGCTTCACGCACCCGGACAGTTGCCCCAAAATCTCTTTCGGCCAGGTATTTAGCGAAGGGGCCACGCGGCAACTGCCCGTGGCGGTGCATTTGCACCACGGCCTGGGCGACGGCTACCACGTTGGGCTGTTTCTGGCCGCGCTACAGCGGCGGCTGGGGGCGTAGAGACGCATCTTTGCGTCTCGTCGTTGGTGCCTGGTGGTTCGATTACTGTTCAATAACGAGCCGCAAGTATGCGGCTCTACAAACCGTTTCCTCATGCTTTCCCACCCCCACGAAGTCTTTCTCGAAGTGGCCCAGCGCCTGAGCTTCACCAAGGCCAGTCAGGCGCTGTTCATCAGCCAGTCGGCCGTGAGCAAGCAGGTAAAGGCCCTGGAAGAACACTATAAAACCGGCCTGTTCGAGCGCCTGGGCAGCAGTATTCAGCTCACGCCCGCCGGCCTAAAGCTGTATCAGAAGCTGTTGCAAGCCAAGCAGCTGCAACAAGAGCTGCACCAGGAAATGAGCGAGCTAAGTCCGGAGTTCGCGCCCACCATGCACCTTGTCATCGGGGCCAGCACCACCATTTCACTCTACGTGCTGCCACCCGTGGTGTCGGCCTATCTGCGGTTGCACCCCAACCGTCAGCTCAGCCTCAAAAATCGCAATTCCGATAATATTCTCACGGCCTTGCTCAACCACGAAATCGAGCTGGGCATCATTGAGGGCATCCATAAGGTGAGCAACGTCACCTACACGCCTCTGCTCACCGACGACGTGGTAGCCGTGTGCGCCGCCAATAATCCGCTCGAACACCGCACCCTCGAAGTCCACGACCTGCTCACCACGCCGCTGGCCCTGCGCGAGGCGGGTTCTGGCACGCTGGCCGTGCTCGAAGAAGCGTTGGCCCTGCACCGCATCAAACTGGCCGCCCTGCCGGTGCGCGTGCGCCTGGGCGGCACCGAAGCCCTCAAAAACTTCGTCCGCGTCGATACCTGCCTGGCCTTCCTGCCCCGCCAAGCGGTGGTGAAAGAGTTGGCCTCGGGCGAATTGGTGGAGGTGAAAATCAATAATTTTCCGCTCAAGCGCGAGTTCAATTTCATTCAGCGCAAGGGCACCGAGAACAACGCGCCCTACAAGGATTTTCTGCATTTCACGCGCCGTTACTATTCCGGCAAGGCATAGGCTATTCCAAATACCCATCCCGAACAGGCATACCAAGGACCAAGGCATTCCGTACCTTGTGCCATGAACATGGTCGCCACAGAATCCCTTTCCCGATTGAGTGTGCTGCATTGCTCGGCGTGCGGCACCGAATATTCCGCCTTCGACCTCCAGCGCGTTTCGGCCTGTTGCAGCCAGCCCCTGGTCGCCACTTACGACCTCCACGAAGCCCTCAGTCGCGACGTTATCGACCAAGCCGACGCGTCGATGTGGCGCTACGGCGCGCTGCTGCCCCTGCTGCACCCCGAAAATAAAGTAACCCTGGGCGAAGGCCTAACTCCGCTGCTGCGCTTGCCGCGCCTGGCCGCGCGCCACGAGCTGTCCTCCCTTCTCTTGAAGGACGAAGGCCAAAATCCCACCGGTTCGTTTAAAGCGCGCGGCCTCAGCATGGCCGTTTCCAAAGCCAAAGAATTAGGCGTTGATGGCTGCATCATTCCCACGGCTGGCAACGCGGGCGTGGCCCTGGCCGCCTACTGCGCCCGCGCCGGCCTGCGAGCCGTGGTGGTGATGCCCCGCCACACACCGCAGGCTTTCCAGGAAGAATGCCTCTGGTACGGGGCCGAAGTGGAGCTGGTCGACGGCCTCATCAGCGACTGCGGGGCCCGCGTGCGCCAGCGCAACGCCGACGGGGCCCTGCTCGACATCTCAACCCTGAAAGAGCCCTACCGCCTCGAAGGCAAGAAAACCATGGGGTACGAAATTGCCGAGCAGCTCAACTGGCAGCTGCCCGACGTGCTGCTCTACCCCGCCGGCGGCGGCACCGGTCTCATCGGCATCTGGAAAGCCTTTCAGGAAATGAAGGTCCTCGGCTGGCTGGCCCCCGATGTTCGGCTGCCCCGCATGGTAGCCGTGCAGGCCGAAAACTGCTGCCCGCTGCTCGAAACCTACCTCGGCCACCAGCCCAACTGCCACGCCTACCAGGGCCGGGCCACGCTGGCCAACGGCCTGGCCGTGCCCCACCCCCTGGGCGAGGCCATGATGCTGCGCGTACTCCACGAGTCGAATGGCACGGTCGTGAGCGTGAGCGAAGAAGGCATGCTGGCCGGCATGCGCGACCTTGGTCAGCAGGAAGGCCTCTTCGTAGCCCCCGAAGGCGGCGCGGTGTGGACCGCCGCCCGGCAGCTCCTGGCCACCGGTTGGCTGCACCCCGACGAGAAAATCCTGCTCCTAAACACCGGCAACGGCCAGAAGTACATGGACAATGTAGCCGGCCGGGCGCTGCGGTAGCTTTTTCTGACGGACAAACAGAACCGTCATGCTGAGATTGCCGAAGCATCTCTACCGCAGTAGTAAATAAATTACTGGCGCGGTAGCGATGCTTCGGCAAGCTCAGC
>JAYULN010000201.1:0-2198 GCA_043763525.1 Hymenobacter sp. | reverse complement strand
GGCCTCGGCCGCGTGAAAGTGGACGAAGTGAGCAGCGGCGAAATCTGCGCCGTGTCGGGCATCGAAGGCTTCGACATTGGCGATACGCTGGCCGACGCTGACAACCCCGAGCAATTGGAGCGCATCAGCATCGACGAGCCGACGATGAACATGCTGTTCACCATCAACAACTCGCCGTTCTTCGGTAAGGAAGGCAAGTTCGTAACCTCGCGTCACTTGCGTGACCGTCTGTTCAAAGAGACTGAGAAAAACCTTGCCCTGCGCGTGGAGGCCACCGACAAGGAGGATACTTTCCTCGTGTTCGGCCGCGGCATTCTTCACTTGTCGGTACTCATCGAGACCATGCGTCGCGAAGGCTACGAACTGCAGGTGGGCCAGCCCCAAGTGTTGTTCAAAGAGGACGATAACGGCAAGCGCACCGAGCCCATCGAGCTGCTCGTGGTGGACGTGCCCGAGGAATCGGCCGGCAAGGTAATCGAGTTGGTGAGCATGCGCAAAGGCGAAATGACCATCATGGAGCCCAAGGGCGACTTGCAGCATTTGGAGTTCACGATTCCGTCGCGCGGCCTGATTGGCCTGCGTAACAACGTACTGACTGCCACCGGCGGCGAGGCCATCATGAACCACCGTTTCGTGGATTATGAGGAGCACAAGGGCCCAATTCCCGGCCGTATTGCTGGTTCGCTGATTTCGTTGGAAACCGGTGCCGGCACCGCCTACACCATCGACAAGCTGCAGGACCGTGGCTCGTTCTTCGTGGACCCGGGCGAGGAAGTGTACGGCGGCCAGGTTATCGGCGAACACACCCGCCCCAACGACCTGACGGTGAACATCCAGAAAGGCAAGAAGCTGACCAACATGCGGGCTTCGGGCACGGATGACAACGCCAAGATTACCCCCAAGCGCCAGTTCTCGCTGGAAGAAGCCATGGAGTACATCCAGAAGGATGAATACCTGGAAGTGACCCCGAAGTCGATTCGGATGCGCAAGATTCTGCTCGACGAGAACGAGCGGTTGCGCTACGCCAAACAGGCCGACTAATCAGGGATTTAGCCGGAGTCGGCGAATTTTGTGGATTATTTTTTTGGAGAGGGCGCGGCATTGGTCGCGCCCTTTTTCTTTGGTTGATTTTTACTTTTTGGGCAATTTTACTTTTATGAATCAGGATTCCATCAATCAATTCGCGCAGCTTTTTACCCTAACCGACGCGGCGGCTACCGAGCGCATTGCTGAGCGGCTGGCGCTGGTACTGCGCGACCCGGCAGCGTATCAGACGCAGTTTGCCGATGAGTTGGCCGAGCGCGGAATGGATGGGACGCTGCCCGCGCAGGAGCTGTGCGACGTTGCGCTTATCGACGCGCTGCTGAGCGAGGACCTGCTGTGGGAAAGCGACTACCGGGAGAAAGCCGACGAAATCGCCGAAGGTCTCAACGAAGTACTGGAGCGGCAAAAGCAGCCGCAGCGGCTGCGGCCCACAACGCTGCTGAGCCGCCGCGAGCCCGGCCCCGAGCAGCTCGATGCCGTGCAGGATGCGCTGGAAGTCCTGGGGCTGGCGCTGGCGCTGTTCACGCTGGACAGCGACTCGTACCCGCTGAGCGTGGTGGCTGATGCGCGGGCCGAGGATGCGCGGCGCTGGGCCAAGGAGCTGGGCTTCGGAATAGTGGTCTATTGAAACCACTCAGAGGCTACCCTGAGCCGCAAGAGCCGCTTCATTCGCTACTTGCAACCGCGCCGGCTGCTGTGAAGTATTTGTATGGCTGGGACGGCGGTGCTTGGTAGTGTCTTAGTCGTAATTCTTTTTTGTTTTGCCTTATGGAATCCCGAGATAAACGCGACTTGCCCGAAGTAGTAGCCGAAATCCCGATTGAGCAGCACGCCATGCGTGAAGACATTGCCGGATTGCGCCAGGAAATGAAGGAGGAAATTGGCGGATTGCGCCAGGAAGTTCGCTCCGGGCTGGCGGAAATGGCGCAAACATTCAACAACATGTCCAATGCCGTTCTCGATGCCATGAACCGGGGCAACGACCGTTACGAACGCAGTGGTCAGGAAATCGATTTACTAAGAGGCTGTTTAAGTTAGTGGCCTTCAAAAAAGCTTTCTGTTACCCCCAATCAGATACTTCAGGGGCAGCCGTTGCTGCAAACGGACCAACTTTCCGCCAAGCAGGTGCCAGCGGTTGGCTGGAAGACAGGCAA
>JAYULN010000200.1:0-13176 GCA_043763525.1 Hymenobacter sp. | reverse complement strand
GACGTGGTGCAGATATCCGGCGGCGAGCCCACGCTGCACCCGCAGTTCTGGGAAATTCTGGACATGTGCAAGCGCAAGCCCATAAAGCACCTGATGGTGAATACCAACGGCGTGCGCCTGGCCAAGGACGAAGCGTTTGTGGCGCGGCTGGCCACGTATGCGGGGGCGTTCGAGGTGTATTTGCAATTCGACTCTTTCCGCGAGAACGTGCTGCTGGCCATGCGCGGGCGCGATTTGCGCGAGGTGCGCCAGCAGGCCATCGCCAATCTGAACAAATACAACCTCAGCACCACACTGGTCGTGACGCTGCAAAAGGGCCTGAACGATGACGAGATGGGCGACATTATCGACTACGCGCTGAAGCAGAAGTGCATTCGCGGAGTCACGTTTCAGCCCACCCAGGCGGCCGGGCGGCTCAATAATTTCAATCCCGAAACCGACTCGTTTTCGCTCACCGAAGTGCGCCAGGGCATCATCGACCAAAGCCCGGTGTTCACGGCCGCCGACCTGCTGCCCGTGCCCTGCAACCCCGACGCGCTGGCCATGGCCTACGCCCTGAAGCTCGACGGCGAAGTATTTCCCCTCACCCGCTACATCGACCCCGGCGAGCTCCTCAGCAACAGCAGCAATACCATTGTGTATGAGCGCGACCCGCGCCTGCGCCAGCACATGCTCAAGCTCTTCAGCACGGCCAATACCGTGGATACGGTGGTGCCCGAAATAAACCAATTGCTGTGCTGCCTACCGCAGGTTTCGGCCCCCAATCTGGGTTATGAGAATTTGTTCCGCATCATCATCCTGCAATTCATGGACGCGTGGAATTTCGACGTGCGGGCGGTGAAGAAATCATGCGTTCACATTGTGAGCAAGGACTTGAAAATTATTCCGTTCGAGACGATGAATATTTTCTACCGCGACCCCGATAAACTGGCGCGGCTGGAGGAATTGCGCAGTGAGCGAATGGGCGTGATATAGCCGCAACGTGTCGGTCATGCGGGGCCGTCTGTCATGCCGTCTGTCATGCTGAGGCACGAAGCATCCTATCACGCCGCCACGATTTGTTGATGCGTGATAGGATGCCTCGTGCCTCAGCATGACAGACGGCGTAGCATGACAGACGGCATGACAGACGGATTTTAGCAGCCTGAACCATTCACAAATTGCTCATGGAAAAGCCCGCCCAACACATCATCCGCAACAACCTGCTGGCCGTGCTGGCAACGGCCTTGGTACTGGGACTGGCGGCGAAGCTCATCGACCAGTCGGCGGCTTTCGTTTTCGCCCTAATTTACCTGGGCCAAGCGGCGTTCAACCTGCTTCTGGGCTTCGCACACCTCGGCCGGGGGCCGCAGGATGTGGGCGCGGCTCCTTATTTCCTGAGTGCGCTGCTGGTACTGATTATTGGCTTTGGGGCATGTTCAGGCATTTTTATGCTGGGCGGCGGCCTCGGCAACATGCACTGAGGCCGGCGCGGGCTGGCACTTGGGGCAGACGTAAGTAGCCCGGCCACCCACGTAGTATTTGTCGATTTTCACCTTCGGGTGGCGGGGGCAAAAGGTATGCGCGTCGGAGCCGGGCGCGGCCGAATCGTCCCACTCGCGGGCGTGGATGAGGAAGGATTTGGGGAAATGCCGGTAGTTGGCCTCGTGGCTGATGGCCGTGGTGAGCACCAGCTGAATGGCGGTGTGTAGCGCCTTAAACTCCTTTTCAACCAGCGAAGCACCCAGGCGCTCGGGATTGATTTTGGCCTGGAACAGCACTTCGTCCACAATCCAATTGCCGAGGCCGGCGGTGATGCCTTGGTCGAGTAGCAGGGGTTTCAGCAGCGTCTTGCGGCGGCTGAGTTTCTGCTGCAATTCGGCGGCAGTGATTTCCAGGGCATCGGGGCCGATTTTCCTGGCTTGCTGGTGGGCGGCGGCGCTCTCGGCCAGGCGAATGCGGCCGAACTTGCGCGGGTCGATGAAAGCGAGGCGCAGGCCGGAATCGTCGAGGTGCAGGGCCACGCGGGTGAAGCGCGGGGCATCGGGCTCGTCGCGGTAGGCCCCGATGTCGCCGGTCATGCCGAAATGCAGAACGAGGACCTGGCCGTTATCGAGCTCCAGGAAGCAGTTTTTGCCCAGGCGGCTGGTGCCCGTGATGGTGCGGCCCACAAGGCCGGCGCGGAGCTGGTCTTCGGGCGTGGCCAGTACGTGGGCATCGTTCACCTGCACGGCGGCGATGGTTTGGCCCACGGCGATTTCGTCAATAAAGCGGCGGTAGGTTTCGACTTCGGGTAGTTCGGGCACTGCGTTGGGGAGGAAGTGTTTTTAAAAAGAACGTCATGCAGAGCGCAACGAAGCATCTTTACCGCGCAACGTAATTCTATCGCCAGGATTAGTAGTGGCGGGCAAGATGCTTCGCTGCGCTCTGCATGACGTTTTAACAACCCAACCCAAATCCCGGTTGCAAATCCGCCCTATAAATCGCCGCGCAAGCTGCCTTCCAGCACCACCACGGCCGTGCCGCCAATCTGCACCGCCTCAATGGCCGCGCGCGGGCCGCTGATGCGGACCTGCACCGAGCCGGCGCGGCCCATGTCGTGGCCCTGCTCGGCGATGAACTCCGGTGCTTCGATGTAGCCGTGGTGCCAGAGGTAGGCCGCCATGCCGCCCGTAGCCGAGCCAGTGACGGGGTCTTCCGACACATCGGGCGGGGTGCCGAAGTGGCGGGCGAAGGTGTGGCCCGCTGGGGTGGCCCCGCCCAGGCAAAACAGGTGCGGGCTAAAAAAGTCGCTGGCAGCGCGGTAGCGGCCCAGGGCTTCGGGGTTGGCTACGCGGGCGCGGCGCAGGGCGGCGTGGTCGCGCAGCGGTATCATCAACTGGGGTGTGCCGGTGCTCACCGTCTGGATGGGCGCGCCGGGCAGCAGGTCGTCGGGCCCGAGACCAAAGAGCGGCAGCACGGCTTCCGGCGCGTGCGTGGCCCCGAAAACCGGCCGCCGCTGCGTCATCCAAACCAGTGGCGGCTCCTGATTTTTACCCGGCAGCACATCAACCCGAATGGGGCCGTGCAGCAAGTGCAGCGTGAGCGTGAGGGCCTCGCCCGAGGTGGGCAGCGCCACCCGGCCCGCGTGCAGCAGCGCCGAAACGGTGGCAATGGTGGGGTGCCCGGCCAGCGGAATTTCCTCGGCCGGCGTGAAGAAGCGGACGGTAAATTCGGTGCTGCCGGGGGCAGCCCGGTTCACAAACGCGGTTTCGGACTGGTTGAACTCGCGGGCCAGGCGCTGCCGGGTAGCGGGACTGAGGTCGTCGGCATCGAGCACCACGGCGCAGGGGTTGCCGCGCAGAGGCTGAGTGGTGAAGGCATCAAGGAGTAGGAATGGCAGTTGGGGCATCAAACTTTGTTTAATGAGGAAAAAAGAACGTCATGCTGAGCTTGCCGAAGCATCTCTACGGCAATAGTAAACCCAATCGACAGGATTAGTTGCGCGGTAGCGATGCTTCGGCAAGCTCAGCATGACGTTCTTTTTTCCTCATTCATTTCAAGAAGGGTCGTGCAGCTTGGCTACGCGCTGGCCCTGCTTGTCGTACACATCGCCCCGCGCGGGGTAATGAACAAGCGGTGCTGCTGGCTATCCGTCAGCACGTAGGAGAAGGTTTCGTTGGTGGTGCGCGTGACGTGGCCCACCACTTCGGCGTTGTCCTCATCGTCGACGCGCACCACTTTCAGGGCGTTGGTGAGGTAGTAGCGCTGGTTGGGGTCGTTGCGGAAAGTGAGCTGGCCCGAGAATTCGTCGGCCTCCAACTCATCGACGGGCTGCGAGCCACCGGGGCGCAGGGTATGGCCGTTGGGGTGGTGCCCCATTTCGTGGGCCAGAATGCTGATGCCGGCCCAGTCGGTGTGGCCGGCGCGGTTCACAGCATTCAGGAAATCGGGGTTGTAGAGCAGGTAGCGCTGGCCGTCGTACACCACGGCGACGGCGTTGTCGACCTCGCGGGTGGCCCGCAGCTCGAACCGCGCCTTGAGGCCCACCGCATCGGTGATTTCGCGGATAACATCGGTGGGCGGCGGGGCCGTTTGGGCTTGGGCGGGCGCGGCCAAAACCAACGGCAACGCCAGGAGCGAAGCGGCTAAGCAACGGCGGAAACGAAAAGAAAAAGCCATAGCAGAAGGGCGCGAAAGTGAGTGACTAAGTAGGTAGCCAGTATTAAATAGCCAGTAGTCGGACATCAAAGTGCTGTCAATCAAGATTTAACATTGTACCTAACTACCGAATACTTATGTTCGACTACTTAATTGACGGTTGCGGGTTGCTGATGTGGCGTTTTTGCGGTGCTTCCCAGAGCAGGCTTTAATCAGCAACCTGAAACGATAGACCAGCAACTCCTTGAGATACAATCCACAAAAGTCCCCTGCGGAACAGCAGCAACTAACTGACCACCATCAAGGCAAGCCTGGTGCCAGGTTCAGGCCCTGCAATCACTCTTTACACCCCAGAAACCGGCAACCTGCGGGCAACATATCAAGCCGCTGAATACCAGCTCACCAAAGGATTAAGCAAGCAACGACCACGCGCTTTTTTCATTGTGAGGCCGGTGGCGATAGCAGGCCCAAAAGCACCCTGCGAGGTTGCTGAAACAACGATTGTGGGGCCTCGGCGGTTCATTGCGTAAGAGTCGGGGCCGGGCCGAAACGGTTGCGTGCTGGCCCCTGGCCAGCTGGGCCCGCAGTAGCTTTGGCGGCCGGGCCACTCCCATCTGCTTTCCTTAAAAAAAATTTGATGAACCAAGCCCACCTCCACCTCATTGTTAACCATGTACCGATTGTGGGCAGCCTGTTTGCCCTGGTGCTGCTGGGGGCGGGCCTGCTGCGCAAAAACGAAACCCTGACCCAGGCCGGTCTGGCAGCCGTGCTGGCGGCAGGCCTGCTGTGCCTGCCCGCGCAGCTCACGGGCGAGGGCGCAGCCCAAATCGTGCAAGACCTGCCCCGCGTAAGCCGGGCCCTGATTCAGGCCCACGAGGCGGCGGCCGAGTTGGGCTTCTGGGCGCTGGAAAGCGCGGCGGCCCTGGCGCTTTTCAGTTTGCTGCTGCTCAAGAATGCCTCGCCGAAAGCCCGGCTGCTGGCCCTGCTCACGCTCCTGGCTACTGTCCTCAGCTTCGGCCTGCTGGCGCGGGCTGGCAACCTCGGCGGCCAGATTCGGCACACGGAAATCCGCGACGGCTTCGGCACACCCGATGAACTTTGATATTTAGAGCAGCTTTCACATCAGGGTACGTGTCCCGGTCCGACGGCGGAGCCATCCGACCGGTTGTTGCCAGAACGAGGGCTGAACGACTGGCCCAGCCGGCGCACCCGTCAACTGGTCCGACGGCTCCGCCGTCGGACCAGGACACGTATACTGACCTGGGAGCCGCTGTATTATACCAGAAGGATAAAGCCCCGTAGGGGTCGTACCCGGGAAGTCCTGTACTCATGAATTCTGACTCAGCATTCACAACCGGCTGGGCATAAAAAAGCCTCTCACCAAAGGCGAGAGGCTTTCCGAGCTATGAAAACAACTGTCCCCACGAGGGACATGCCCAATCTACGCCGAACCCCAGGCGGTTGGATTGTTGCTGATACGATAGATTATCAGGCCCCGTCCATGCGCACGATTTTGGGCGTGAAGGAGCCGAGTACGTCCACCAGCTCGCGCTGGCTCGCCATCACGGTGTGGATATTTTCATAGGCCATTGGGGCTTCGTCCAGCCCGCCGCCGATTAGCTCGATGCCGTGGTCGGCCAAGTACTTGCGCACCTGGCTTTCGCCCAGCTCGGCCTTGGCCCGGGTGCGCGACATGAGCCGGCCGGCCCCGTGCGCGGCCGAGGCCAACGACGCGGCCACGCCCCGCCCCCGCACAATGAAGCCGGGGGCCGTCATCGAGCCGGGAGTGATGCCGAGCACGCCCGCCCCGGCCGGCGTGGCTCCCTTGCGATGGGTAATGACCTCGCGGCCATCGGCCAGCCGCTCTTTCCAGGCGAAGTTGTGGTGGTTTTCCACTTTCGCCAGGGGCTTTTCGCCGAGGGCTTTGGCCAGGCGGCGATGAATCTGGTGGTGGCAGGCCGAGGCGTAGTCGCCGGCCAGGGTCATGGCGGCCCAGTATTCCTGGCCGGCTTCGGTGTCGAGGCCCAGCCAGGCGAGGTGCTGGGCTTCACCGGGCAGCTGGCACACGTCTTTGGCCAGCTTGGTGTAGCGCTCGGCAATGCCCGCGCCCAGGCCCCGCGAGCCGGAGTGCGAAAGCACGCCCAGATACTGCCCCACCGGCACGCCCAGCGCGTTTTCAGCTTCGGTAATTTCGACAATCCCGAACTCCACGAAGTGATTGCCGGAGCCGGAAGTGCCCACCTGATCGGCGGCTTTGTCGAGCTTGTTTTTCAGGAAGGGAATGGTGCGAAACTGCTCGCTGTCGAGCACCGCGTGGTCCATGCGCTGGCCCCGCTCGAAACCCCGGCCACTGCCGAACCGGGTATTTTCGAGCAGCATTTTCCGCAGCTCCTGGGTGCGCTGGACGAGGTACTTGGGCGGCAAATCGAATACCGACAAGGCCATCCGGCAGCCAATGTCCACGCCCACGGCATAAGGAATCACGGCGTTTTCGGTGGCCAGCACGCCGCCAATGGGTAGGCCGTAGCCATGGTGGGCATCGGGCATGAGCGCGCCGGCCACGGTCACGGGTAGTTTCATCGCAATTTCCATTTGATGAATAGCGCCCGGCTCGATGTGCTCGGCCCCAAACACGGCGTAGTCCTTGCGCTCGACCAGGCTGATGTGGCGGTTGGGCGGGGGCAGCAACGCGGCAGCCGTGTGGCTCCAGTCGAGGTGGGTGAGGTAGTCGGTTGGGTTCGCCACCAATTGGCCCAGCAAGGCCAGCTGGTCGGTTTGCGAGAGTTTTTTGAGGTGCTTGCGCTGCAATTGAGCCAGCGCCAGCCCAATGGCCCGGCCTTCGGGAAACCCGAGGGAGCGAAGGTCGTTGCCGCGTAATTGAGAAGCTATAAATGATGGTGATTAGACGAAAAAGAAGCGCGAATTTTAGTGCTTCCGTCGCTGATTAAAAGAAAAAAAGAATAGATCGAGCCGGGCAAAAGAGCGCACCGTCGGTTGGCATTTGCTCTACCAAACTGAGCTACCACCGGCAAGCCAGCGGGCGGGAATCGAACCCACGACCCAATGAATCGAAGGAAGACGATGCTACGGCACCGACCCGTTTTATTCAAGCAAAACCGGAGCAACAAGCGGCCCGCGCAACGGGCCAGAACGACCCGACGGGACAGGTCGGAGTAGCGCGAGCCTACGGCATCCGGTAACTTATTCCGAAAATTCAGGGCAACAAGCGGCGGGCGAGTCAACTGCGGCCGAAGCCGCGGAAGGGGAGTCGAACCCTTGGGGGCGTTTCCGAAAAAACACCCTCATTGCCAGCGAAGTAATACCCGCCTACAGCACCTGAATAAAATGGATAAGCCGAGGTGGGCCGGGGCCACCGCGGAGGTCCCGGCCCGGTCGGCGACTGCCCCGTTTGGGCAGCCGTCTCCCTCATATCGGCAATTGTGCGCGAAGCAGAGCTTCGCGTCCCCGCGCCAGTCGCAATCGTTGTAATGGCCTTAATGACGCGGTGATGCGAAGCACCGCTTCGCACTACATGCTACGGCCGGGGTTTCCGCTTTATTGCCCGGCCGTGCCGCATTTTTTACAAGTCAATTTTCTCAATTTCAGTAAGCGCCGAACCGCCGTTGTCGAGGGTAGCCAGCACGTCGGACACCTTGGCGGACCAACCGGCAACGAGGGCCACGCCGTTTTCGGGGCGCACTTCGAGCGGCACGGTGCCGTACCCGACCAGGTCGAAGAGGTAGAGGCGGGCATTGGGGGCCACCGTGCCGCGGTACGCGGCCCATTCCTGGGCCAACGGGCTACCGTTGCGGGTGGCTGTGTTCGTGCTGTCCCAGAGCTGCACATCGGTGAAAATCATCACCTTGTCCACCACCTCCCGGCGCTCGCGCAAGTCTTTGATTACCAAGTGGCCGTTGGTGCTGTAGCCCACCTCGCCCTCGCGGCGGCAAAACTCCTCCACGTTGCGCAGCACTGGCCCGGTGGGCAGGCTGATGCGCTTCCACACATCGCCAAACATGCCGGCAATTACGTTTTGGCAACGGCTCTGGAGCAGCATGCCCAGCACCAGGCTCACGTCGTAGAGCAGCACTTTGCTGCGCGGCGAAATGGCTTTTTGCATGGAGCTCGACACGTCGCAGGCCACCACCACGCGGTTAGCATGCCCGAAACCGCGCAAACTCACGGCGCTGTGGACGATGGCCTTTTCCAGGGCCGCCAGCACCGCCGCAACATGGCCGCTGGGCACCGCTTTCACCTCGCGGTAGGCGGCCAGGAAGCGGAACGGCAGCTGCTTGCTCCGGGCCACCGCAAACCGGTCGGCCAGGGTGGCGCACACCCGCTCCATCGCCTCAGCCGACACGTTGGCTTCAAGGAGGTTGCGGAGGTTGCGCAGCAGGGCCATGTAGCCCAGTTGGCCGCTGCCAATCAGCGTTTCCCAGGTGGTGCGGACGGCCGTTTGCCGGTCGGCATCACTGGCGTAAGTAGCCTGCCCAATGGCAGACAGCTCGGTTTCCCAAGTGTAGGGCGTGGGCAATTCGCCGCGCACCAGTTGGTCGAACAGGGCTTGCTGGGCCGCGTCTTTCGCGTTGGGGTGAACGAGGAACAGCGCATCGCGCAGACGCACGGCCCCGGCCCGGTCGTACTTGGCCAGTTGGTAGCCGTCGAAACGGTTAAAACTGAGCGCCAAGCCTTTCTATAGCTGTTTGGAGAGGCGATGGAGGATTTTGGTCCCGCTCCGGCCGTTGGCCAGGGCGTAGAAAGCCAGCAATTCCGTGATTTCGTCGGGGCGCTGCACCACGCGGGCCACCAGGCGGCTCACGAGGTTGTCGCCGCGGTGCAGGCGGGCCAGCTCCACGCACAGCACCAGCGGCACCGAACGCAGGTTGCGGCTTTCGCGGGCATATACGGCCAGCTGCGCCACGAAAAGCGGGTCGTTTTTGGCCACCAGCTCGCGCAAACGCTGTAGACGAGTATCAGCGGTTTCGTAGAACTGGTCGCTGAGCGCGGCGGTAGCCACGGCAGCGTACAGCTCGACCTGCGGCGTGAGCGCGAAGGCGGCCGCGCCCTCGTGGTTGACGGTGGGCGCGCTGTTTCGGGAAAAGAAATTGAAACGCATTTTGGGATGGTTGAGGGTTGAGTTGGGTTCGGCAGTAATTGGCGGTAATGCTTCATCAGGCTTCGGCTGTCATGCTGCATAACTGATTAACTGCTGTTACGCAATAGGTTGTAGCGCGAACGGTGTCGTTCGCATCCCCGCGCCAGTAAAACCACCCGAACGGCACGGGGCCGCGAACGACACCGTTCGCGCTACGCCCCCAGCGGCGCTTAAACCAAGGCCCGGCGCAACAGCAGTGATTAATTTACCCGAATTATCAGAATTAAATTTCTCATAATTCGTAATTAAATTTTAATTAGGCGTACCTCTCCCCGGCAAATAAAAAGGAGTTTTTATTTGGGAATTAATGACACGAAAAAGCCCGGATTTTGCGGGCCGGGCTTTTCTATTTCGCGTGATTTATGCCGAAATTATCGACGTATCCAACAAAGAAGAGAAGCACGGCCGCAGCGTTTATCCTGCCCGCAAGCGGACCGGAATTGTTTCGGTTCAGGCTGGTGATTGGGGCGGATAGTGGGCATAGATTGATTGGGTAAACGGTTGATAACCGGCGAACAACAAAAAACCCGAGCGTTGTGGGCTCGGGCGGTGTCGGGTTTTAGCAGGGGCTAAAATCAGGCAAACGTACCGAGCGGAAGCAGCTGCTTGGGCTGCATCTTATCCGAATTGCGAGTAAATAGTTCGTGGCGGTACATGGTTGTCTGCTTTTGGGATGACAAAAGTTGGCTATTTATTTTTAAGACGCAAATTATTTGATAATTATTTCTAATTATTTTTTTTCAAACACGAATAAACGCATTCCATGAAGCTGTTTAGGAATTCAGTAGTTCGGCACCAGCAACCAGATTTCGGCAGAAAATATCGATTGTACTTTAAGAAATAAGATAAATAAGCAGGGAAGCGGCCGTTGAGGCTTACAGTAAACCAAACTTACCACCGCGCCTGCTCCACCGGCCACGTTATTCTACCAGCGGCCGGTTAATTTCGGCCAACGCCCGAAATTCGTCGCGCCTTTCCTAGCCCAATGCCTCGCCTCGCCACTTCCGACCACTACACGCTTGATTTGCCGGCCGGGCACCGCTTCCCCATCGCCAAGTATGCCCTCATTCGGGAGCAGCTGCTGTGGCAGGGCATCGCCGCGCCAGCCGATTTCTACGAGCCCGGCCTGTGCGCCGAGGAGGATGTGCTGCGGGTGCATACCCCCGCCTACTGGCACCGCGTGCGCGACTTGCAGCTAACGGCCCGCGAAGTGCGCAACCTGGGCCTGCCCCAAAGCCCGCAGTTGGTGCGCCGCTCGCTGAGCAGCAGCGCCGGCACGCTACAATCGGCCCTGCATGCCCTGCGCGACGGCATTGGCCTGAACCTGGCCGGCGGCACCCACCACGCCTTCGCCGACCGGGGCGAAGGGTTTTGCGTGCTGAACGACCAGGCCATTGCTGCCGCGCACCTGCTGGCCCACGGCCTGGCCCAACAGGTTTTAATTGTGGATTTGGACGTGCATCAGGGCGATGGCACGGCGGCTATTTTTCGAAATGAGCCGCGTGTATTCACGCTTTCGATGCACGCCGGAGCCAATTATCCGCTCCGCAAAGAGCAGTCGGATTTGGATATTGCGCTGGACCTGGGCACCGGCGACGCGGCGTACCTGGCGCAGCTGCGTGCCACCCTGGCCCCGCTGGTGGCCCAGGTGCGGCCCGATTTCATCTTTTACCAGGCCAGGGTAGATGTGCTGGCGACCGACAAATTGGGCAAGCTGGCTCTCACGCCCGCCGGCTGCCGGCAGCGCGACGAGCTGGTGCTCGGCCTGTGCCACGCCCAGGGCCTGCCCGTGGCCGTGAGCATGGGCGGCGGCTACTCCGAACGCCTGGCCGACATCGTGGACGCGCACTGCAACACGTTTCGGGTGGCGTTTGAGCTGTGGGGGTAGCTGCGGTTTGAGTTATACTCGTCGCGAAGTGGAATGCGAAAATCGACTGGCCGGTGTAGTGACGCGACCCTTCGCGTCTCGGCGTGGAACGGCGCGAACGCCGAGACGCGAAGGGTCGCGGCGCTACACCGTGCTCGCAAACCACTTCGTGACGAGGATAGCTGAAGGCCGTTGGCGGAGTGCCCCGGCGGATGCCGCGCTCCCCGGTTGAAAGCGTTTGGGGCTGGGTTGAACCAGCCGCAGGCCCACATCGGCGAAAAAAGCCCCTGGCGCGTGGCCGGTGCCGCCACCTTTGTGCCGCGACCCCAAAGCCGAGCCGCCTGATATGCGGGCCGGTTTTCGGAATACCCGGCGGGGCCGTGGCGGGCGCCGCTTCACAATAAACGTGCTGATAACATGTCAATTGCATTCAGAAATTATTCCTGGTTGGCCCATCGGCAGGTTCGGGTATCGGCTTGGGCCACGCCGCTGGTTGGGTTGGCCGTAGTGGCGGCGCTGCTGGGCCTGGCGGGGCCCGCCGCCGCCCAAACGCAGCTGCAGCGCAACCCGCTGCCCAAAGCTTACCGGGGCACCCCGCCCGGTACCGCAACGGCCCAGCCCAGCCCGGTGGCGCAGGTTGAAATTCGGGTGGTTGATGCCGAGGGCCGGGCGCTGGCCAAAGCCCTGGTGCGCGTAGAAGGTGCCCCCCAACAGCTGTGGGCCGACGAGGCCGGTGCCCTCCAGCTGCTCGTGAACCTGGACCGCGGCCCCCTGCGGCTTACGTGTAGCTGCTTCGGCTACGACGATGCCCAGCTCAGCATTGCCCGGCCCGAAGACAACAACCTCATATTCCAGCTTTTCCGAAGCAAAGCCGTGGCTGCCGCCAAGCCCCGGCGCTAGCCCCCCCGCCCCCCGGCCTACCTTTGCGGCCGATGAAACAAGCCGCTGCCGCGCACCCCGCGCCCATTACCGTGCCCGTCCGGCTCGACGAAAAGCCCGCCGGCTCGCCCACTCAGCAAGCGTTTCGGCAAGCCATTCTGGACGTGGAAAACCTGCGCGAGCGGCTGCACGACCTCCGCGCCGAGCAGGCCGAGGCCCGCCGGCGCTACTGGCAGCAGGTGGGGCCGGCCGCCACATCCGTGGTAGCCGCCCGCCATGCCCTCTACTCCCCACTGGAAGAAGCCTTGCTGCTGAGCTACTTCAGCCGCCTGGAGGAGCAACAGATTACGGCCGTAATTCTGGGCAATGCCCGTACGCTGGAAGACCGGTTTGGAGAAGATGAGGCGGCTATTATTCGCAAATACGCGGTGGCCGGGCCGGGCCCTGCTTCTGCTTCTGCTTCAAAAGCAATAACGGCAAGCAAAACTGGCTCCGACACTGAGTCCGCCTTCATCCCCGACCCCAACCTGCCGCCGCACGAGCAGGCCGCCCAAGCTGCCCGCGCCCGCCGCAAAACCAAGGCCCAGCGCCAGCAGGAAGCCGCCGCGCAAGCCGCCCAGGCCGACCAGCAGCAGCTCGAAGCCAACGCCAAAACCATTTATCGGCAGCTGGCCCGCACCCACCACCCCGACCTGGAGCGCGACCCCGCCAAGCAGGCCGGCAAAACCGCCCAGATGCAGCGCATCACTGAGGCCTACGAGGCCGACGACCTCTACACGCTGCTGCAGCTGCTGACCGAATCGGGCCCCGCCGACGCGGCCGCCGACGACGTGCTGGCCCGCTACACCCGCGCCCTGCTTCAGCAGCAAACCCAGCTGAAGCAGGAAATGAATGAGCTGAAATACGGGCCCAACGGCTTCATCACCGCCTCGGGCAAAAAGCAGGAGCTGGAGCTGCGCCAACTCAAGCGCGACCTGCGGGCCGAGGCCGAGTACGTGCAGCACATTGTGCGGCTGATGAGCGAGGCCGATGGGCTGCGCGAGCTGCTCCGGCAACTGGCCACCGAAGGCCTGAGCAGCATTTAATTCACTCCCGATAAGGAGGTAGCCAGTATAATAAGTACTGCTGTTAAGCAGTAGGTTGTAGCGCGAACTTT
>JAYULN010000199.1:0-5471 GCA_043763525.1 Hymenobacter sp. | reverse complement strand
TATTTGGCGAGCTTGTCGAAGGACTTCTCGTCAATCACGGCGTTCACGAAGTTGGAGAAGTCTTCCACGTCGCCCATTTTGAAGGAGGCGAGGTCTTCCTTCACGTAGCCGAGGATTTCATCAGCCAAATTAGAAGGCAGGTACACCCGCGAGGCGGCCGAACATTTCTGGCCCTGGTACTCGAATGCGCCGCGCGAGATGCCCACGGCCACGGCTTTGGCATGGGCCGTGCGGTGGGCCAAAATGAAGTCTTTGCCGCCGGTTTCGCCCACGATGCGCGGGTAGGATTTGTAGCTGGCAATGTTCTGGCCGATGGTTTTCCAGATGTTCTGGAACACGCCGGTAGAGCCGGTGAAGTGGATGCCGGCAAAGGCTGGGTGCGCGAAGATGACATCGCCGGCCGTGGGACCGTCCACGTACACGAGGTTAATCACGCCGTCGGGCACGCCGGCTTCCTGAAACAGCTCCATCAGCACCTGGGCCGAATAGATTTGGGTGTTGGCGGGTTTCCACACCACCACGTTGCCCATCATGGCCGCCGACGAGGGCAGGTTGCCGGCGATGGACGTGAAGTTGAACGGCGTGAGGGCGAACACGAAGCCTTCCAACGGGCGGTGCTCCAGGCGGTTCCACATGCCGGGCAGGCTTTCAGGCTGCTGCTTGTAGATTTCCTGCATGAAATGTACGTTGAACCGGAAGAAGTCAATCAGCTCGCAGGCGGCATCGATTTCGGCCTGAAACGCATTCTTGCTCTGGCCCAGCATGGTGGCCGCGTTGATGCGGGCGCGGTAGGGGCCGGCCAGCAAATCGGCGGCTTTGAGGAAGATGGCGGCGCGGTGCTCCCAGGGCATTTCGGCCCAGGCGGTGCGGGCCGCCAGTGCGGCCTCAATGGCCTGCGCCACGTGGGTTTTATCGCCGGCATGGAAGTGGCCGATGGTGCGCTGGTGGTCGTGCGGCGGGCTGATGCGCTGGGTCTTGCCGGTGCGCACTTCCTTGCCGCCGATGTACATCGGAATGTCCAGTTCCAGCCCACGCAGGCGCTGGAGCTGCTGCTGCAACTCCAGTTTCTCTTTCGAGCCGGGCGCGTAGCCTTTCACGGGCTCGTTGATGGGGAGGGGGACGTTGAAAAAGCCGTTGGCCATGGTTGGAATGAATGATTAAGGTGGGCTTGGGGCAAAGGTAGGACGACTATTTCACGCAGGGTCCCGCAGGGTTCAAAACACAGTGTTCCGCAGTGCTGTCTTCATTTGTTTCGTTGAACAACACCGCGTAACACTGCGGAATACTGCGGGACCCTGCGTGAAATAATCTACAGCCGCCCCAACAGCTCGCGCACCTGCCGGGTGAGGTCGTCGCGCGAGCCGTTGTTGTGAATGGTGGCGGCGAAATGCGGGTAGTCGTCCATGGCGGTTTCGCTGGGGTGGTTGTCGTCGCGGGTGCCGTCGCCGCGCTGGTGCAGCGGGTCGCCTTCCACGCGCAGCATCAGGCCGCCGCGGGCCCGGATGGGGTCGGCCTCGTTGGCGAAGCGCACGTCGGGCACCAGCACGAAGGCATTGGGCGGCAGGGCGGCGAAGAAGGCATCGACCCAGACCAATGGCTCCCACTCGCGCAGGGCGCTGCCCACTTGCTGGAGCATTTCGCCCCGCGTGCGCCGGAAGGTGGGCAGCAATTCGGCCTTGCCCTTTTGCGTGTAGTAAGGGGCCACGGTTTCGCCGGTGAGGGCGGCGCAGACGGATTTGATGGAGTCGCCGAAGGAGCGAATCTGCCAGATGCGCTCGAGTTGCAGCTGTTGCAGCAGGTGGGCCACGGTGTCTTTGCCGCTGCCCCGGCGGCCGGATAAGCCAATGAGGTGTACCATGGTGGTGGGAAATAGAAAAGGCAGAGACGTCATGCTGAGCGCAGCCGAAGCATCTCTACCGCTTCGTATGCGCCGTCCAACGAAGCGGTAGAGATGCTTCGGCAAGCTCAGCATGACATTCTACTTTGACGTTTTGCTTTTACAAAATCTCCTTCAGCTCGCTTAGGCAGCTGATTTCGTGGGTTATCTGATTGAAATGCCGGCGCTTATCGGGGTTGAAGTACACCTGGTCGATACCGGCATTGTAGGCCCCCAGCACGTCGCATTCGAGGTTGTCGCCAATCATCAGGCTCTCGGTGGCGGTGGCCCCGGTGCGCTCCAGCGCGTGTTGGAACATGCGCGGGTCGGGTTTGAGATGGCCGCTGTGTTCGGAGGTGATGACTTCCTCGAAATAGTGCGCCAGGTTGGACGAGGCCAGCTTAATGCCCTGGATGTCGTTGAAACCGTTGGTGATGAGGTGCAGCCGGTAGTTGGGCTTCAGGTAATCCAGCACTTCGTGGGTGTAGGGGAATACCGCCGATTTCTGGGGTAGAATCTCCGTGAACTCGGCCGAAATGGTGGCCGGAATCTGGTCTTCGGGCAGGCCCAGCCGGGTCAGCGCCCGCACGAAGCGCACGTCGCGCAATTGCTGCTGCGTGATTTTATTGCTCTGGTACAAGCGCCAGAGCGCGTGGTTGATGTCGCTGTACACGCTGATGAACTGCTCCACAGTAAAGGTGCCGAAGCGGGCAAAATCGTGCCGCTCGAACAGCGTGTGCAGCGTTTCATTGGCGTTTTTCTCGAAGTCCCACAGCGTGTGGTCGAGGTCGAAGAAGAGGTGACGATATTTCATGATGGGGTTAGTAGTTGGTTGTTCGTTGCCAGTTGTCGGTTTGCCGGAGGCAGGCACTCAGGGCCTGACAACCAACAACCGACAACTAAAATCCCAGCCCGCCCGCCAGCGCCATGCTCAGCACGCCGGCCAGCATAATGCCCTTGCACCAGGCGCTGAGGTGATGAAAATGCCGCCGCCGGTCGGCCCGAATAAGCAGGCGGCTCAGCTGGGCCATGGGCACCAGCACCAGCAGCAGCAGCCAGGTGGCCAGTGGCCAGTGCCCGCTCGCCAACAGCCGGCCCGTGGCCCCCAGCGTGAGCAGCGCCAAACAAGTCAGGAAAAAGCCGGTCATCCACTTGGTACGGGCCACCCCCACCACCAGCGGCAGCGTGCGGCAGCCGTGCTGGGCATCGCCGCGCATGTCTTCCACATCTTTCACAATCTCGCGCACCACCGTGAGCAGAAACGCGGCCAGCGCGTAGGGCCACACCACGCTGTGGCTGTCGTGGCGCTCAAGTTGCAGTTGCAACTCGGGCAGCAGCACCAGGGCCGCCGTTAGGGTGGCAATACTGACATTTCCGACCAAAGCAACCCGCTTGAACCGCGCCGAGTACCCCCACAGCAGCAGCGCCGTGCCCAGCGTGACGAGGCCCAGCACCGGGTGCAGCCAGCCGGCCAGCAACACGCCCGCGCCGCTAAGCACCATGTGGGCCAGCATGGCCTTGCGCCGGTTCACCACCCGCCCAATCACCAGCCGGTCGGGCCGGTTGATGGCATCAATCTTCACGTCGTAATAGTCGTTGATAATGTAGCCGGCCGCCGCCACCAGCAAGGCCGCCAGCACCAGCAACCCAAAGCGCGGGGCCAGCAGCGACTGGCGCAACGGCAGCCCGGGCAGCAGCAGGCCGGCCCGCACCAGGGCCAGGCACAGCAGCATAATGAGCAGGTTGGGCCAACGCACCAGGGCGGGCAGGGCCGTGCGCAGCCGCTCCACCGGGGGCGGGGGCGGGGCGGGGGCGGGCTGCTTGGGCGGGAGCGGGTTCATGGCAGGGGCGGGGAGCAGTGCAAAGGTCGGCTAAAGTGGCGGGTCGGGCCCTGACCAAATGCCGCGCGGGCAACAAAAAAGCTTCTCCGGGGTGGGAGAAGCTTTTGGTGGGTTGCCCCACGCTAGTTGGCAGTGCTTTCGGTTCAGACTTTGCGGACGTTCACGGCGTTGATGCCCTTGCGGCCCTCCTGCGTTTCAAATTCCACCCGGTCGTTTTGCTGCACTGTGGTTCCGTTCAGGCCGGTTACGTGTAGAAAGAAGTCTTCCTTCGTTTCGTCGTCGGTTACGAAGCCATAGCCCTTGGCCTCGTTGAAAAATTTAATGGTGCCGGTTTTCATGCAAAAAACAAAAAGTGGAAAGAAAAGAAACTGCCTGGGTAAAGGCTTGCAGTTGGGCCTGAAATGGGCAATGAAAGCCACTTCAGGCCCACTTACGCGGGAAACCGGCGCGGGGTTGGCTTCAGCCCGGGGCAGGCTCAACCGTTACTCGTTCCTTATTGGCTGTCGCGCCACTCGTACACCCACTTGGCCTGAATCTGTTCGAGGTGGCCCTCGGTGGCCTGCTCGCGGGTACCGTCGAAGTTAGGCAGGCTCAGCACCCACTGAATCAAATCGGTGAACCGGATGCGGTAAATCTTGGCTTCGGTGAAGTCGTTGCCAAACTTCTCGTACAGGGCCATGGCCACGTCCTCGTGGTCGGCCCAGTGTATGGGCGGCTCAAAATGGGTCATTCTATGAAATTATGAGTTTTGAATTATGAGTTATGAGTTGAAAATGAGGTTGGGAGGAGCTACCTGGGCAACTCATAATTCAAAACTCATAATTAAGAAATCAGTGGCCCAGGAAGTGCTGGGGTGGTACGGTAACGACCAGTTGCATATTGGCCTCAACTACGCACTGGCAGGCCAGGCGCGAGTTGATGCGCGGGTTCTCGGCGCGGTCGATGAAGTCCTCTTCCTTGTCGCTGATTTCGGGCAGGTCGTCGCCGCCCGAATTGATGTAGACGTGGCAGGTGCTGCACCCGCACACCCCCCCGCAGTTGTGCTGAAGCTGGATGCCGTTGTTCAGGGCCACGTCAAGCACCGACTCGCCGGGGGCCGCCACGTGGGTTTGGGCCGGCTGGCCGTCGCTGAGTTGGAAGGTGATGGTGGTGGCAGGAACAGACAAAACGAGAATCGAATAAGACGAAAAAAAACACGGCACTTGCCGCCGCAAAGGTACTCCTCCCGGTCCCGGCATCAAAGCTGTGCCTGAATGCTGGCCGTGAGCCGGGCATAGAGGGCCTGCCACGCCGGGTGGGCCGCCAGCGCCGTGTGGTGCGCCGCCAGGGTGGGCGCGTCGTGCCGCACGGCCGGCCCGGTTTGCACTGCAAACGGAGCATTGGCCAGGGCTTTGTCCACCGTTTCGCGTACCAGCGGGGCCAGCAGGGCGGGCGGCAGGTCGGCTTCGGCCAGCAAAGCATCGGCAATTCCCAACAGGTGGTTGGTGAAATTGTTGGCGAACACGGCCGCAACATGCAGCTTGAGCCGTTGGCCCGAGTCGAGCTGCCGCACGTGTTGGCTGAGGCTGCGGGCCAGGGCCAGCAGGGTCGTTTCAGCGGCCAGGTCGTGGGCTTCAATGCACAGCGGCACCGTGGGCCAGGCGATGGCCCGGCCGGGGCTGAAAGTTTGCAGCGGGTAGAACACCCCGCCGCGCACGGTGGGCTGGCGCTCGAAAATGGCGAGCGGCAGCGCGCCCGCCAGGTGCGCCACCAGC
>JAYULN010000198.1:0-2210 GCA_043763525.1 Hymenobacter sp. | reverse complement strand
CCCAGGTCACCGCCCGCAGCCTGCCGGGCATGTTCCTCTACAGCCTGAGCTACTGCGCCCTGGCCGGGTTGCTGACGGCCCTGGCCCTGGGCGCGGTGCGCCAGCTGCCCCACACGCTGCGCCGGGTGGCCACGGCCTACGGCCTGGGGTTCGCGCTGTGCGTGGCCGGACTGGTGCTGGGCTACGCCGGTCTTACCGGGGCGTGGCCGCTGGTCCGACGCCTGATTGACTTGCTGGTGTCGCCGCTGCCGGTCGTCGTCCTGATTGCCCTCTACCACCGCTTGCCCGCTGGCCCCACCCGCCCGGCTTCGTAAACCGCCGGCCCGGCCCCCGAAGGGTGTCCGGTTTGCACCGCCGCACGCCGAGGGAACGCGCCGCGGCCTGACCTGTCGGATTCCTTCTTTCCTTTCCGTGTTACGCTCATGTCCAAACTGTTGCCCTCCGCTGCTGCTGCGCGCTATTGGTTGTTGCTCGCCATTGGGACCGGCCTGCTGGCCCTGGTGACGGCGGGCCTGGCGTTGCGCTAACCCGCACCACGCCTCCCCGTTGCCCCCCAGGACCGCACTCCCCGTCCCATGCCGGTTGAATTTCTCAGCGACGAGCAGGCTGCCCGCTACGGCCGCTACCACGCCGACCCCAGCCCCGAGCAGTTGGCCCGCTTCTTTTACCTGAGCCCGGCTGACCTGGCGTTCGTGGCCCGGCGACGCCGCCGCCCCAATCAGCTCGGCTGTGCCGTGCAGCTCTGTACGCTGCGCTTTCTGGGCACCTTCCTGCCCGACCCCACCCAGGTACCGGCCGTTGTCGTGGAGACGCTGGCCGCGCAGCTCCACGTCGCACCTGCGGAGTGGGCGGCCTACGGCAAGCGCGTCAGCACCTGGTACGAACACCAGCCGGGGGTAGTGGCCTACCTGGGCTACGCCTCCTTCGAGGCCGCGCAGGCCTTTCGGCTCACGCGCTGGCTCTACGCGCAGGTGGCCACCAGCACGGTGCGGCCCAGCGTCTTGTTTGACCTGGCCACCGCGCACCTGGTCACGCTGCGCGTGGTGCTGCCCGGCGTCACGGTGCTGGCCCGCCTGATTGCGCGGGTGCGCGAGCGTACCGGCCGCTACATCTACCGCCAGTTGGTTGCCCGGCTGAACGCCACGCAACAAGATGCCCTGGAGACGCTGCTGGTCGTGGTTCCCGGCGAACGGCTCACGCCGTTGGAAGTGCTGCGCACGTCCCCAACCCGGGTTTCCGCCCCCGCGCTGGTGGCCGCGCTCCAGCGCCTGGGCCAGATTCGGGCCCTCGGGGTCGGCGACGTGTCCCTGCGCGACCTCCCGGAAGCCCGGCTGGCGCGGATGGCCCGGCACGCCCAGTTGGCCTGGGCCCAGCCACTCTTGCGCATGGGGTCAGAACGCCGGTTGGCGACGTTGCTGGCCTTCGTGCAGGCGCTGGAACGTACGGCCACCGACGACATTTTGGACCTGTTCGACGGGCTGATGAGTGCGCTAGCGCTTCGTGGGGAAGCCAAACGCCGGCGCGAGCGGCTGCGCTCGCTCAAAGACCTGGACCAGGCCGCGCTGCTGTTGCAGCAGGCCGTGCGCATCCTGCTCGACGAGGCGGTGCCCGCTGCCGCCCTGCGGCAGCAGGTGCTCGGCACCCTCGGCGAAACGGCGCTCCGGGAGGCGGCGGACGCCGTGCAAGAGTTGGCCAGCAGCGAGGATGACCCCATGCTGCAGGTACTGACGGGTAGCTACGCCACGGTCCGCCGCTTTTTGCCTGCGCTGCTCAACGGCTTGGTCTTCGAGGGCTCCCCGTCAGCTAAGCCCCTGCTCGATGCCTGGCACTTTTTGCAGCAGCAGGAGCAGCCCGGCCGGGGCCGGCCCAAGTGGTCCGCCGCGCCACCAGCAGTCATTCCGAAAAGCTGGTCCCGGCGCGTCTTTCCCGGCAAGGGCGAAGTCAACCCACCAGCCTACACCCTCTGCGTGCTCGACCGGCTGCACCAGGCCCTGCGCCGCCGCGAGGTTTTCGTACCGAGCAGCGAACGGTATGGAGACCCGCGAGCCGAATTGCTCCGAGGCGAGGCCTGGGAGGCGGCGCGGGGGTCGGTGGCCCGGGCCCTGGACCGCTCCACCGACCCAGCCGTGGAACTGAACCGTTTGCACCAGCAGCTGCACGCGGCCTACACCGAGGTAAGCGCCAACCTGGCCCACAACACGGCCTTGCAG
>JAYULN010000197.1:0-2212 GCA_043763525.1 Hymenobacter sp. | reverse complement strand
CGCCCACGGGGGCTACCACTTTCAGGGGCTTGGTGCGGGCCGTCATGATGCCGCGCATGTTGGGGATGCGGGGCTCGCACATGGGCTGCTGGCACGAGGCCACGAAGGGTGTGTTCACGGTCACAATCTCCTTGCCGCCTTCGATTTCGCGCTCCAGGGTGGCGGTGTTGCCGCTCATGTCCAGCTTCATGGCCGGGGCTACCGTGGGGATGCCGAGCATCTCGCCCACCATGCCATGCACCTGGAAACCGTTGTAGTCGATGCTTTCCTTGCCCATCAGAATCACGTCGTAGGCACCCTCCTTGGCGATGGCGGCAATTTGCTCGGCCACGAAGTAGGCATCCTGCGGGTGGGCGTTCACGCGAATGGCATCGTCGGCCCCGATGGCCAGGGCCTTGCGGATGTTGGGCTCGGTGTCGGCTTCGCCCACGTTGAGGACGGTAACCGTGCCGCTGCCGGCAGCCTCTTTCAGCTCGATGGCGCGGGTGAGGGCGTATTCATCCCAGGGGTTAATCACGAACTGCACCCCGGCCTTGTTAAACTCCTTGTTATCGGGCGTGAAGGTGATTTTGGTGGTCGTGTCGGGCACGTTACTGATGCAAACGAGAAATTTCATGCAAGCGGGCTGAAACCAGAGATAAGAGATATCAAGCGGAAAAACCGCAATTTTGGCGCAAAGATAACCTGAAACTGCCCCCGAATGAACACGCCGCCCACCCGTTTGCAGCAACTATTGGCCTTTTATGAAGTCGACCCGGCCGATGCCTTCACCATTTATGCCATAGCTACGGAATACCGCGCCCAGGAGCCGGAACGGGCCTGGGCATTTTATCAGAAATTACTGGTCGAACACCCTGACTATGTGGGTACCTACTACCACGCCGGCAAGCTGCTGGAGCAGTTTGGTAAGAAGGACGAGGCCGAAAAGGTTTACCGTGCCGGCCTGAAAGTGGCCCGCAGCGCCGGCCAGCAGCACGCCGCCAGCGAGCTGCTGCAAGCCCTGAACAGCTGCCTGGGCCTGGATTATGAGGACGACTAGCCGCCACCTCGGGGCTGGCGGCCGCGCCATGAAGTATCGTAGAAATATCACCAGGTCTTATTCCCTTGAACTGCCGCGGAGGGGCGATTTAGTATTCTGTAGTAACTATTTGACAATGAGAGTAAAGTCGCAAAACGGTGGCACTACGACCTAGCCTCCGTGCCGTCGCTTTGCGGCTTGTACACCTGCTGTTACACAGTGCCTTGGTTTAAGCGCCGCTGGGGGCGTAACGCGAACGGTGTCGTTCGCGTCCCCGTGCCGTTCGGGCGGCTTTACTGGCGCGGGGACGCGAACTGCAAAGTTCGCGCTACAACCTGCCGCGTAACAGCAGTTATATACTTCTCATGAAGTGCATTGGGAGAAGGATGTAGAGAAGGGCCCTTTCGCGTCACCTAGATTCGCGTCCTTTGAGAATCGTTCAACGCCGAGACGCGAAGGGGGCGCGTCTCTTTATCGACCAGCACATTTGTGCAGATTACTTCGGGAGGAGTACAATTTTCTGCGGGACAGCTGATTAAGACTTACGCATTCGAGCACCCGGTGGCCAGCAACGACACCCCCGACAGCCGCCAGCAAAACCGCCGCGCAGACGTGCGCGTGACGGTAAATACCGGGTGTGAAAAATTTGCAATGAGCATTGAAAGTCCCTGAATGTATTGTTCAGGGCCTTTTTAATGAGCCTGCCGCTCAGCTGCCCGGGCCTTTTGGCCACATTCGGAATCTTCATCTGAATGACACCCAAACTTCATGTACTACTCATTACAAGCGCGTCAATTTTGTAGGATATTATTAATTCGGGAGCCAGATTTGGTGGACTCTCCCCTCGATTATGCCGCAAAAGCGTTTTGTACTGATGATGGCTGGCTGGGTGCTGGCGCTGCTGGTCCCCACGGCTCCGGCGCAGGCCCAGGTTGGCCAGCCGGCCCCGGCCGCTACCGCCGATTCGTTACGCCTTACCCTGCCCGAGGCCGAGCAGCGTTTTTTTCAGAATAGCCTGGTCGTGCTGGCCCAGCAGTACAACGTGACCGTGGCGCAGGCCCAGGCCGTGCAGGCCCGCCTCATCGACAACCCGACGCTGTATGTGGAGCAGGATGTGTTGCGGCGGCGCATTGGCCGGCCCACGGTGCCCGAAGGCACGGTGGGCAGCGAGGCCATTGTGACCGTGCAGCAGCT
>JAYULN010000196.1:0-2216 GCA_043763525.1 Hymenobacter sp. | reverse complement strand
CGTTCGCGTCCCCGTGCCGTTCGGGCGGCTTTCCTGGCGCGGGGACGCGAACGACACCGTTCGCACTACAACCTACCGCGTAACAGCAGCTGATAAGTACCGCGTCAAAAGCAATGAGCAGCAAGATTATTGCCACTGCTCGCCAGGCTGGCGCGCGTCGGCAACGCGCCGCCCCCTGGCTTCGAGCCCGTGGCTCGGGCAATGAACGATACCCGAACGGCGCGAATGGGGCATCTGGCGACACCCAGCCGGTCGGCACCGCGTCGCCGATGCGTGCCAGCTCTACACTGCGCAACCTCAGTCACTTAACCGGCCGTCGGCCCGCGCCTACCGGCTAGAGGTTGCGCAGGCTGCGATGGAAGGCTTCCTGGTAAGACTTGCCCACGGGCACTTCATAAGGCCCCATGCGCAGCAAGTTGTCCTCGACGGCTTCGATGCGCTGGGTGTTGACGATGTAGGACCGATGCACGCGCTGAAAATGGCCGAACGGCAGCCGCTCCTCCAGGCTTTTGAGGGTGGCGTACACGATGTGCTTTTGGGTGGCCGTGACCAGCACCGAGTACGTGGACAGGGCCTCGATGAACAGGACTTCGCTGAAATCGACCTGCACCATGCGGTTATTGATTTTCACGAACAGGTGCTGGTCGCGGCTGCCGGGCTTGGGCAGCTCGGCCGTGGCGGCGGGCCGGGGGGCCGCCTTGGCCGACCGCCGGGCAATGGCCCGCGTCACGGCCAGGTGAAAGCGGGCGAAATCGACGGGCTTCACCAGGTAGTCGGCCACGCGCAGGTCGAAGGCCTCCACGGCGAAGTCGCGGTGCGAGGTCACCAGAATAATTTCCGGGGCCGGCTGGGGCAGAATGCGCACCAGGTCGAGGCCCGAGAGTTCGGGCATCTCAATATCAAGCAGCAGAATGTCGACGGGCGGGCTGCTTTCCAGAAACCGCAGGGCCTGCATGGCATCGCCCAGCGAAGCCACCAGGGTGAGGGATTCGTTCAGCTCGACGAGGTGCTCCAGCGTGAGGCGGTTCATCTCGTTGTCGTCGATGATGACGCAGGTGAAGGACGGGGAGGTGGGCATAGGGCTAAGAAGCGGGAACAAGCTAAACCGCTCGGGTACGCAATGCGGCCGTTCGCTTAGGAAAGATACACGTTGGGCGCACTTGCGGCCGGCCCGTTTCCCGGTCGGCATATGTTTGTTCCATCCTCATCGCCTGGCACCTTGCTTATCCGCGATTGAGGCCCTCCCTATGAAATCATTATTGTACTTAGTGTTCAGCTTAATTGGCCTCGCGGCCGGAACCGCCACGGCCCAGGACCGCACACCAGCCAGCACCGCGGTTGAAATGGCCGCCCCCCACGCCGATGCCGAGCAGTACGAGTTGGCCCGGCAACAAACCGCCACCCTCGCCGACGCGCTGTTGCTGAGCCCGGCCCAGGCGCGGCACCTGCAAAAGGCCCTCTATGAAAAGCTGTGCCAGGGCCAGGCGCAGGAGCGGGCCCTGGCCGCCGGCCAGGCCATACCGGCCGCCGCCGTAGCCGCCGTGCTGCGCCGCTACTATGGCCGCCTGCTGCCAGTGCTCAGCCCCGCCCAGTACGGCACGCTGCTGTGGCTGGACGACAGCCCGGTGGCTCCCTTCGCGCCCATTGCGGTGGCCAGCCGCTACGTGCCGGCCAAAGCCTATGCTTTCGCCACGCTCCGAAGCAGCGCCCGTGCCCGGACGGGCCACCGGTTTTAGCCGTCCCACCAACCAGCCCCTATTCAAGCCAAATTCGATTTCTCTTAGAGGCTGTTTAAGTTAGTGGATTCGGGTTAACTAGCTAATTATCAACATAAAGGCAACTATTTGCCTGTCTTCCAGCCAACCGCTGGCGCCTGCTTGGCGGAAAGTTGGTCCGTTTGCAGCAACGGCGCTGCCCCTGAAGTATCTGATTGAGGGTAACAGAAGGCTTTTTTGAAGGCCACTAACTTAAACAGCCTCTTATTCCTTATTCCCCGTCTCCGCTCCTTTTTCCATTCAATTACCTCAACTCGCCCTCCTGCTGGCCATCCTTTGGGGGAGCTTTCCGGGCCCTCCGCGCTCAGGCCCAGGCCGGAGCCCACGCCTCCATTTCGGCCACTAAGTAGTCGAACATAAGTATTCGGTAGTCAGACCCAATATTAAATCTTGATTGACAGTACTTTGATGTCCGACTACTGACTACTTAATACTGGCTAC
>JAYULN010000195.1:0-13285 GCA_043763525.1 Hymenobacter sp. | reverse complement strand
ATGCCGGCCGTTTGGACGGCGGCGGCTTTGGTCATTTTAGCCATGATGCACGTGTAGCGTTTCATAAAAGCAGCATCGGTTGCGCAGGCATCGGGTTTGTCTTGCTGCATTTCCTGGGCTTTGGTGGCCATAGCGGTGTATTCTGTCATTAGCGACAAGTCCGCAGGGTTCTTAGCCATCTTATTGGCCAGGGCAGCATAAGACCCAACATATTTCTCAAAATCGGTCAGGAATTTGTCACAGTCCTCAGGGTCCGAGCTATTTTCGGTTGAGGCGCTTGTGCTGGCCGCTTCTTCCTTGGCTTTATCGCGCAGCATACCAGCAACGGCAAATTTCTTCGCCTCCACCTGATGCGCTTCGACCGACTCCGCCGCATCATCCTTGTTGCCTCCCATGTAGAAAGGAAGGATGATTTCGCCGGTACCCGTTCGCAGCAGGGAATTCAACGACTCCAACTCGTTGTAGGCTTTGAAGCCGTCAACTTCAAATTTTTTCAGTCCGGCTACGGGCATTGTGTTCCCATTGAGTATATCAAGGGATAAGCTTTCGGCTTCCTTATTAGCAGGTAACGCCTTTTTGATTCTGACCTTAATCCGGGTTTCGAGCGCCGCGCCATATTTGTCGGACGATGAAATCGTGTACATGCCGGGCACTACCTCCACGTACTCCCCCATCTCGCCCGTAATGGCGGCCGAAGCGGGTTCCAGCGGTAGCTCTTTTGGCTCAGAAGAACAGGCCGTGCAGAGCATCAGGCTCAAGAGGCCCGTCGCAAGATTGCGGCTGATGGGCAGAAAATTGTTATAATTGACGCGCATATTGGTTGGAGGATTATGGCCAGCGGCCGGTTGAAAAAATGCTTGATATGAATTGAATGCCGCTAAATCAAAGCCCCGTCAAAGCCAAGACTTTATCCAAGTCGGCTTCTTTGCGGATGGCCTTGTTCAGGTCGGGCTGCTGGCCCATTGCCAAGGCTTGCGCCAATTCCAGCAGCTTGTTCAGGCGTTGAACTCGGGCCAGTTTTTCGGTGAGGTTGGGAGCCTGTGGGCATTCGGCCAAAAGCCGGGCATACAAGTCAGCGTATAGTTTGGGCTGAAGCGCGGTATGCAACCGGTACGCCACGAGGGTCGCGTCGGGCGACGAGTGGCCGCTGCCGATGGTGGCCAGAATGGCTTGGGTCGACTGGGCATCTCGGAAGGCATCGTTGATTTTCTGCTGGATGACTTCATTTGCTTCACGAGCCGCGACGCGACGCATTTCCACTTGTTCTATGGAGTCGCGCTCCTGCTTTCTGCGGTCGTACTGCTTGTTGGCCGCATCGTGTTGCGCTTCCCGAGCAATTTCCACTGCCGATTTTTCGTGCCGAACCAAAATGCCTGCTTCGTAAAAATCCTTGGTTATTACGTTGCCATTTTCGTCGTAGGCCAAGGTTAGGCCGGCTTGTTGGTCGGCCACGTAGTTTTCCTCGTAGCGCAACTGCCCGTTGGGGTACCAGGCCAGAAACTTGCCATCCATCTGCCCATCGGTGAAATGGCCGGATTTTTTGGGAGTGCCATCCTCGTAGAAGGCCTTCACATCGCCGTCGTTGTACTTCTCGTCCTCGCGGTAGCTATACTGGTCGGCAACTTTGCCCGACTTGTAAAAGAGCGTGGCCGGGCTTTCTTTTTTGTCATTTCGGTAGGTGCAGACTTCGTAGCCTTCGGGGTAATAGAATTTCCATTGCCCCTCGCGGCTGCCGTTCACGTAGTTACCCGCCGATATTCGCTCGTTTGGCCCGCTGTAGCGGATGTAAAGTCCGTTGCGCAGGTTGTCGTGCACCATGATATCGTATTCCAGCCACGTTTCGCCTTCCGAAGTGCTGTATTCCAGTTGGCGGCCGTTGGCCTTGTTGTTGCGGTAGTTGTGCTTGCGCCACAGTGTGCCATCCTCATTGTATTCTTTATAGTAGCCCTGCTTGCTGAAACGGTTAGTCGGGGTCGAAACGTACTGATATTCCTCGTGCAGTTGCCGGCCCTGGTAATCATAGTACGTGCGTTTAAGAAGAGCTTTGGAGGCTGCTGCTTTTTGGGCCTGGCTGTGCAGAGCCATGCCCACGAAGGCGACCAGCAAGAAGAAGGAGTGGAAATATTTCATGGGGTAGGTTGCTTAAAATGGAATTTTCACTAGCCACTACACCAGCCGCACAGGCAGCCACAGCAGCTTGAAGGGAATAGCCCAGCCGGGGCTGAAAAAGGAGCCGCCGGACGATGACGATTCGCGCCGCTCGCGGCGGTCCTTCCCTTTGCCCCAGAACTGGTCCATCGACTCGGTATTATCGTGGTTGCGGGTACCGCAATACGCGCAGTGTTCGCCAAAAAAGACCTTTCCCCGGCCGCAGGAGGTGCAGGTTAGCTTCATAATGGGGGTGGTGAAAAAGTGATGCACAAAGGTGCCGGCCCGGCCCCCGCTGGCGCAAAGGCCAAAAATTTCTTTTCTTTGACGAGCTTATCGCAACCCCACCCCGTGCCCTCCCTCCCGCTACCCCTCCACACCGCTCTGCGCGAGGCTGTGGCCACCCGCTTCGGCCAGCCGCTGCGCTACCCCAGCCACTGCGATGCCCTCGAAGCCGAGTTGGCCCGCACGACCGGCACCGGTGGCCGCCGCCTGAGCCCGAGCACGCTGCGCCGCTTTTTTGGGCTGGTTGAGAAAGAAGGGGGCTACCATTTGCACACCCTCGACACCCTGGCCCGCTACGCCGGCCACGTTACCTTTGAGGCCTTTGGCAAGGCCGTAACGAGCCTGACTACGGTAAAAAATGACCCCGCCGGTCCACCCACCGATATCCCTGAGCTACTGGCCATGGAGCGGCTAGCCTACCCCGAGCGCCTGCTGCTGGGCTACTTCCTGGGGCGTGTGACGCGGCCGCTGACACCCGACGGCCCGGCCGCCCCGCTGGCCCTGCGGCTGGCCGCGCACCCGGCCGGGCAGGAATTTTTCGTGGAATCGTTCGTCGATTTGGCCCACCTCAACGGGGCCTATGGCGAGATAGTGGCCGAGTACCTGCGCCACAAGCCTGCGGCCGAAGCTCAGCTATTCGGGCACGGCACATTGTTTTTGGGCGAGTTTCTGGCCGAAGATGAAGCCGCCTGGCGGGCCCGCCTGCCCCAGCTACTGGCCCTGCCCGTGCCGGCGGCCACGCACGCTTTTCCGCGCGGGCGGCGGGCTTTTGCCGAAATTGTGGCGGTCTGGCACGAGGCCCCCGACCAGCCGTTGCCCGCTCCGCTGTTGGCCCGGTTGCGCCAGGAGGCCGCCGCCGTGCCCCGTGCGGCGGCTCCGGTGCTTCCGCTGCCTGTCTTCTACAACTTATTTCCGGCCGGTTACCACTTTTTGGTGGCCGAGGCCTTTTTCCTGACCAACCAGTTTGAAATTCTGCTCGAATGGCTTGAACTCACCGAGGCGCAGTTTCCGGAATTGGCTACCCTCGAACAAAACGTGTACAATGAGCTACTGAGGGCCTTTTTGGCCGTAGCCCTATTCCGCACCGGCCGGGTGCTGGCCGATAATCTGACGGCTCACCTGCTTTTTCGATTGGAAACCCACAGTTGGTTACTCGACTATTATCAGGTTCACATTGGGCTGGTCGAGCTGCATATGGCCGTTATGGGCGAGGCCGATGCAGCTGAACTAGCCCGGCTGCGGGACCAAATCGTGGAATTTGCCGCGTGCCACCGAATGCCTTTTTTCAACCGCCTGGCCGGTCGCATGGCATAGCTAAAGGGTAGCCCGGCACGCTCGCCGCTTGGCCAAAGGTGGCTCATGTCGACGCTGGCTGGATAAACCCCTACATTGCCACCGTTATACCCTTTCGCCTTCTACCATTTCATGCTAAACTGGGCCGCCTTTCCCTTCGTGCGGTACACCCCCGCGCTGATTGCCGGCATTGTGGCCTACCTCTACCTCGGGGCCGAATGGCCCGAGCTGTGGCCCGCTACCGTAGCCTTTGCGGCAATGGCCACCTTGCTGCTGGCCGGGGCGGCCCACCAGCGCCGCCCGGCCCTCACCGATGCAGCGGGCATGCTGTCGCTACTCGCCATTTTCGCCCTTGGGGCCACCCTCACACAGCGGGCCACCGAAAGCCGCCGGGCCGACCACCTAAGTCGCTTCGCCGAGCAAGTGGAGTGCTACCAGGCCGTGGTGGACGACTACACCGTGGTGCGTGCCGCCACCTACGCCACCACGCTACGGGTGCAGGCCGTGCGCGTGGCTGGGCGCTGGCGGCAGGCCACGGGCGGCGTGCGGGTGTCGCTGCCCCGGGTGGTGGGCGTGCCCCAGCCGCGCT
This sequence comes from Hymenobacter sp., assembly GCA_043763525.1. GTDB lineage: Bacteria > Bacteroidota > Bacteroidia > Cytophagales > Hymenobacteraceae > Hymenobacter. The sequence continues at coordinate 8,970 of JAYULN010000195.1, read as the reverse complement.
ACGGCCAGGTTTGGCTCATTCGTGGGCACCCCGACGCGAGCAAAGGCCCGCTCAACCCCGGCGAGTTCGACTACCGCCGCTACCTCGAATACCGGCAAGTCTATCACCAGCAGTACATTCACCCCGACCAATACCGGATGCTGCGCCTGCAGCCACCCAATATATTGGTGGTCATGAGTATGCAGGCTGCCACGCAGCTCGACGGCGTATTTCGGCACTACATTAAGGCCCGGCGCGAATACGCCATTGCCTCGGCCCTGGTGCTGGGCATTAAGGACGATGTGGACCTGGCTACCAAGCAGGCCTACACCAACACCGGCACCACGCACATCATGGCCGTGAGCGGCTTGCAGGTGGGGCTGCTGTTTGCCGCCATGTCGGGGCTGCTGCGGGTACTGTTTGGGCGGGTGCGCGGGTTCCGGCTGTGGTCGGCGCTGGTGGGGCTGGTCGTTATCTGGAGCTACGCCTTTCTCACGGGCTTGTCGGCCTCGGTGCTGCGGGCCACGGTGATGTTCACGTTTGTCATCATCGGGCGGGCCGCCGGGCGGCAGGATATGATTTTCAACACCCTGGCCGTGGCGGCGTTCGTGCTGCTGGTGTACAATCCATTTTTGGTGGCCGATGTCGGCTTTCAGCTTTCGTTTCTGGCCGTGCTCAGCATCGTGTACATTCAGCCGCGCATTGCCCGGCGGGTCGACATCGAAGCGTACTTCTATGCCCGCCGACGGCCCTGGCAACCCAAGGTTGTGCAGTGGGGCTGGCGGGGCAGCGGCTGGTTTCTCGATAAAGTATGGCAGGCCGTGGCGCTGTCGCTGGCCGCGCAAGTGGCCACCTTCGGCCTCGGGCTGTACTACTTCCATCAATTTCCGCTCAGCTTTTTGGTGTCCAACCTCGTGGCCGTGCCCATTTCGAGCGGGGCCGTGTACGTGGGCCTGGGGCTGCTGGGCCTGAAGGGCCTGGTAGCGGCACTGGGGCTGCTGTCGGCCAACCTGGCACAGGGGCTCGATTGGTTGCCGCAGTCGGTGGCCTGGCTGTTCGAGAAAATGGTGTGGGCGTTCAACGAATACATCTTCTGGGTAGGCCGCACCATGGCCAACTGGGTCATCCGTGAAATTCACGTTTCGGCCCTGCAAACGGTGCTGTTCTTTGGGCTGATTGGCACGCTGCTGGCCTGGGCCAACACCCGCCGGCTGGGCTGGCTGGGCGGGGCCGCCGCGCTGCTGCTCCTCTATGCCGGCAGCCGGCTGGCCGAGGCCCGCGCCGTGGCCCCCACCCGCGAATTCATCGTGTACAGCATTCCGCGCCGCTCGGCGGTGGGGTTCTGGTCGGGCGCGGCGGTCGAGTTCGTTACCCCCGATTCGGTGCCCCTCAACGAAACCGAGCGCACCTACCGGCTGCTGCCGGGCCTCATTCAGCGCCAGGCCCGGCACCCAACCTACTCGGTGGGCTGGCAGGCAAGCACCGTTCCCGTGCGCCGCCTCGCCGACCCCGACAGTGCCAACGCCCGCCTCTATTTCAAGCCCGGCCCGGTGGTGCTGGCCCAGTGGCGCGGCCTGCGCCTTGCCTTCGTGTCCAACCGCATTTCGCCGGCCACCCAGCCCGCTCCCGTCGATGTGCTGGTGCTGCGCCGCAATGCCCGCGTAACGCCCGAAACCGTGGCTGCCGTATTTGGTTCGCAGGTGCGGGTGGTGTTCGATTCGAGCTGCAAAATATGGTACGTGGCCCGGCAGGATTCCAGCCTCCGCGCCCACGGCTTCCGCACCTGGGACGTAACAGCTCAGGGCGCGTTTCGCTGCCCGCCGCCAGCACGGCCACAAGGCCAGTCTAAAATAAGCAGGCCGGGCGGGGCAACGCCCGCCCGGTGGGGCCGAGTTGCCCGTAGCAGCCAACAAGCTAGTCCACACGGCCTTTCACCGCCGTAGCGGGCCAGCTGGTCGAATGATGCAGTCCATCCGCGCGTTTTTTGCGTTAATTGCTTCAGTCGATGCCACCATTCTTGCTTTGGCGGCCTCCTTGCCCTACTCCCCATCCGTTCGCGCCCACCACGCCCCCTTATGGAAAACCTGCTCACTCCCGAACTCGAAGCCTTGCGTTACATCCGCTACGAAGCCCAGAACCGCATCGGCTACATCACCCTCAACCGCCCCGACAAACGCAATGCCCTGAACGCCGACGTCGTAACCGAGCTGAAGCAGGCCTTCGAGTTTGCCGAAAACGACGAAGCGGCCAAAGTCATCGTGCTGCGTGCGGCCGGCGACGTGTTCTGCGCCGGGGCCGACTTGGCCTACATCCAGGACCTGCAAGGCTTCGGCTACACCGATAACCTCGAGGACAGCACCCACCTCATGCAGCTGTTTCATCAGATTTATACCCTCAAAAAGGTGGTTATCGGCCAGGTGCAGGGCCACGCCCTGGCCGGCGGCTGCGGCCTGGCCGCCATCTGCGACCTCACCTTTGCCGTGCCCGAAGCCAAATTTGGCTACACTGAAGTAAAAATCGGCTTTATTCCTGCCATTGTGAGCGTGTTTCTGCTGCGTAAAATAGGGGAGGCCCGCACCAAGCAGCTGCTGCTGAGCGGCGACGTGGTATCGGCCCCAACGGCGCTCGACATGGGCCTCATCACCTTCCTGGCTTCCAAAGAAGAGTTGGCCGACAAAGTGAATGCCTACGCTCAGCGCCTGTGCCGCGAAAACTCGGGCCAGAGCATGGAAGTAACCAAGGAAATGCTCGCCCGCCTGCCCGAGCTCGACCTCGAAGAAGGCCTGCGCTACGCCGCCCAGCGCAACGCCGAAGCCCGCGGCTCGGAAGACTGCCGCAAGGGCATCGCCGCCTTCCTGAGCAAAGAGAAGATTGGTTGGTAGCGCCGAAAGCCGTTTCTTCTTAGCAAAATAACACCGAAACGCCGTTTCGTCCCCAGAATTTCCGGGGGCGAAACGGCGTTTCAACGTCCATTCTAAACAACGCTTTCCCGCTCCGGTTATTTCCGCATGTCAGCACTGGTCGCCTTCGGTATTGTTCTCGTCACCTTCGGGTTCATGGAGTTCTGGGCGTGGTTTATGCACAAATTTGTGCAGCACGGGCCGCTGTGGTTTCTGCACCGTTCGCACCATGTGCGGCACCCGCGTCCGGTGGAGCGCAACGACTTGTTTTTCCTGATTTACGGGGCGATTTCGGCCGTGCTTTTCATCACCGGCAACAACGGTGGGCGCTGGTGGTTTTGGGTGGGAGCGGGCATCGCGGCCTACGGCACGGTATATTTTTTCGTGCATGATGTGCTGATTCACGGCCGGCTGCGCTTCTGGAAAAAGTCCCAAAACACTTACTTGCGGGCGCTCAACATGGCCCACAAAACCCACCACAAAACCAACGGCCGCGACGGCTCGGCCGAATTTGGCCTGTTGTTGGTGTCGCCAAAATACATTGAGCTGGCGCGGCGGAAAAAACCAAAAATCAAGAAAGAAAAATTAACCTATTGACCAAGAATTTATTGGTTAATAGTGCAATAAATTATTCATTACTCAATATTATATCAGCATGCTTATCAGAGAATTCTGAATGTTGAATGCTGAATTTATAATTTTCAATTACCAGAATGGCCCACTTCTCCATCAGCGACTTAGAGCAGCTCTCGGGCATCAAGGCGCACACCATTCGGATGTGGGAGCAGCGCTATGGCCTGTTGAAGCCGGTGCGCACGGCCACCAACATTCGCATGTACAGCGAAGACGACCTGCGCCGGCTGCTCAATATAACCACGCTGTGCGCGCGCGGGCAGCGCATTTCGCAGGTGGCCCGCCTGAGCGACGACGAAATAAGCGAGGCGGTGCTGGCCTGCTGCGACGATGCCCACGACTACCACCTGCAGGTGAATGCCCTGCTGGCCGCCATGCTCGGTTTCGACGAGCCCCGCCTCAGCCAGCTGCTCAGCGAAGCCACCCAGCGGCTGGGTTTCGAGCGCATGATGCTGGCCGTAGCCTACCCGCTGCTGCAACGCATCGGCCTGATGTGGCTGGCCGGCACCGTCGACGTGGCCCAGGAACACATGCTGGCCCATTTGCTGCGCCAAAAAATTCTGGCCGCCACCGATGCCCTGCCCGCCGTGCCCACCACGGCCCGGCGCTGGGTGCTGTTTCTGCCCGCCGATGAGCTGCACGAGTTGGCCCTGCTGTTTATGAATTATTTGCTGCGGGTGCGGGGCCAGCACACCCTCTACCTGGGCCAGAACCTGCCCGTGGTGGGGCTGGCCAACGTGGACGCTTCGTACCGTCCCGATGCCTTGGTAGCCGTACTCACTTCGCAGCCCGAGCGCGGCCGGGTGGCCGATTTCGCTTGCGAACTGCGGGGCCTTTTCCCGGAGGCCCAGCTGGTGCTGTATGGCCCGCTGGCACGCCAGGAAGGCCTGGAGCTGCCCCCCAACTGCGTTTCGCCGGTCCTCATGACCGACTTTGTGGACTTGATTGCCGCGACCCAGCCCCACCCCGAGCTGGTGGTAGCTTAAGCGGCGGAAATCTGTTTGCGGCCCGGCCTCGTAATTGGGTGCCATACTTCAGAGCCATACTTCATAAAAGGGTAATGCAATAAGGGCCTTTTTGGTGCAGCAACTAGCTTGCCTTGTGTAACTGTTGTTACGCGGTGGGTTGTAGCGCGGCCGGTGTAGTTCGCGTCCCCGCGCCAGTAAAGCCGCCCGAACGGCACGGGGACGCGAACTGCAAAGTTCGCGCTACGCCCCCAGCGGCGCTTATACCAAGGTCCGGCGTAACAGCAGTTACGTAACTTGCTGCAGTTGAAAAAAAGAAGTAGGCGTGCCGAATAAAATATTTTCGGTTGGAGCTACCTCAATTGGCAGATGGCTCGTATATTTGTTTAACAATCGGCCACGAAAAGCTAAACAGTATGACTTCGCTCGAATTCACCTCGCAAGTGCAGAAAATTTCGCTCACTCTCCGGCCCGCCGCCATGAATTTGACGCGAGACGCTGACGATGCCAAGGACCTGGTGCAGGAAACCCTGCTCAAGGCCCTTCTCAACAAAGACAAGTTTAAAGCCGGTACCAACCTGAAGGCGTGGTTGTACACCATCATGCGCAACACCTTCATCAACAACTACAATAAGATTACCAAGCGCAGCTCCAACATCGACAGCACGGAGTATTTTCAGTATTTCAACACCGACCAGAACTACATCACCCACAACGGCGCAACGTCGGATTTTGTGGTGCGCGACATCAATGAGGCCATAGCTGGCCTGGGTACCGACTACCGCACGCCGTTCATGATGTACTACATCGGCTACAAGTACATGGAGATTGCCGAGAAGCTGCAAATCCCCATTGGTACCGTTAAAAACCGCATTCACATTGCCCGCAAAGAGCTCAAATCGGCCTTGCAGGTGTATGCCCCGGTGGGGGCATCGGCCGGGGCCGAGGTGATGGAGGATTAGGGTTGAAAGTAGCGTCAATGGTGAACGCCCGCCGTTTCCAGACTGGAAGCGGCGGGCATCTTTTTTGTTACGCCGCCTGGATGTAGCGCCGCTTGATGCGCGCGCCCTCATCGGCAAAGGGGCCGGTTTTGAAGGCGTGAAATTCGACCTGCGGCTTTTGCTCGGCGGGCACCATGCGCCACGACTCGCGAAAATCCTGGTTGATGCGGCGCAGCTCGGCGAAAAACAGCTCATTCAACGTCGCGTCGTGCCGAATGCGCAGGGGCTGGCGCTCGGCCAGCTCGAAGCAGATGCGGAGCTGTTTGTCGGCCTGCGGGCCTTCGTGGGTGAAGACGGTGAACGAGGCCACCCGCTCGGCCAGCTCGGGCACGCCCAGCAGGGCTTCCTGCACATCGGGCGGCGAGATTTTGCAGCCGAAGTAGGCCACTGTCATGTCGGCGCGGCCGTAGTGCAGCAGAATGGGCAGGTCGGAGTAGGCGAGGGCCAGGTCCTCGGGGCGCAGGCCGCAGCTGCGGAGCAGGCGCTTGAGCTCGGGAAAGCGGATGATTTGGGCGCGGTCGTGCAGGTTGTAGCGGATTTTGGGGGCCAGGTAGCACGGGCGGCAGAGCGTAACCAGCAGCTCGCCGGCGTGCGTGGTTTCGAGGTGGAAATCGGCGGGGTTGAACTGGAACACCACCGGCACCGCGCCGGGAAACTTCAACAGCCTGGCCGCCAGGGCGGGGCTGGCCAGCAGCTTCTTGCGCAGGGCAATGGTGAAGTCGTTTTCGGCCGCGATGTTCAGCTCCAAATCGGAAGCGCCCAGCGAGCCGTACACGCGCCGCACGCCTTTGGCCAGCAGGTAGTCGCGCATCAGCTCGCTGATGCCCTCGCCGCTGTAAATCATGGCCACATCGTAGTCGGCCCAGGTGATGCCTGCCGTGTCGACCAGCAGCTTGAGAAACGGCGGGTATCCCAGAATGAGGTAGCGGTGGCCAGGACCGAAAAACTGGAGCGTATTGGCGATTTTGGCCACGTCGGGGCCGGTCGATTTCAGCATGGAAATATCGGTGAGACCCATGGTTATGTTGACGCCCGTGGCCCAGGGCCCCATGGTAAAGGCATTGATGATGAAGTGCGGGCCCGCGCCCACCAGGCGGGTAAGGTCGAATTCGAGCATGCGCTTGTTGGCCTGGCGCTCGGCCCGGCCGCGCACCCAGTTGGTGGGTATCCCGCTGCTGCCCGACGACTCGTCGACGATGACGCCGTGGGCCGGCACCCGCCCGCCGTGGCAGCGCTCGGCAATGGAGTAGCGCTTCACGTAGTTTTCCTTGTCCATCATCGGCACCCGGCCCAGGTCGGGCACCAGCCCCCGAAACCGCATCCGGCCAAACGGGTGCTCGGCCAGAAACTGCCGGTAGGCCGGCGTGTGGCGGCGGGCTTCCTCGAATACGGCCAGCGCTTTGAGCTTGCCCAGGTTCCAGCGCAGGCGCTCCATGTGGGGCAAAAACAGCAGCAGCATCGAGCCGTTGCGTAGTTCCAGCAGGTGGCGCCAGCCGTCGAGCAGCTGCACGAGGGCCACCAGGGCATAGGTGCGAAGGGCAGTTTTCATGATGAGAATAGGATGTCGTTGGGGGTGAGGCGGAGACTGCGGGGCGGCTCGGTGCTGTAGCCCAGGCGCACCAGCAGCCAGAGCGGGGCATCGGCGGGCCGGTGGCCGATTTTTTCGAGGAGCTGCCGGTGGGCTGCGGGGTTGGTTACCACCGAGCCGAAAGGGTGCAGGTACACGCCGTGGCGGGTCATTTCGAGCCACAGCTGCTGCATAAGTGTGCCGGCCCGCAGCCAGTCGGCCCGGTCGGCAAATGGGCCTTGCAGCCACGCCACCGTAGCCGTGCCGTGCATGGAATGCCGGTAGACCCGGCCCAGCACGGCCCGCTTCCAGGGGCTGCGAAACCGCTCGCTGTGGAAGAAGAAGTTGTGCATCAGCCGGCCCGGAAAGCCCATGCAACGGCTCCAGAGGCCGTCTTTCAGCGTTTGGGCCTGTTCGTCGGTGGTCCTAATCCAGCCGGCCAATTCCTGGCGGGTGGCCGGGTCGTCGAGGTCGGTGAACAGGGTTTGGCGGTTGAGGTCGAGGATGAAATCGACCATGCCTGGGTCGGTGGCAAAGGCAAGCTGGTGGCCGTGGGTAGCGGCCAATTGCGCCAGCTCCTGCCGAATGAGGGGCACCACGGGCCGGCCGTCGTAATGCAGGCGCGAGGTGCGCCGCTGCCGGAGCAGCTCCCGGTTGGGGCCGGCTGGCGCTGAAGCGCCTGGCACCAGGCGCAATTCGGCGAACAGCTGCGGCGTGGTGGCTTCGTAATTGAGCCGGGGCTCGGGGGCGTGCCGGGCCTCAATGCGGAGGCCCAGCGGGCCGGCGGCAATGTTGAGGCTTTCGATGAACATGCCCAGCCCGATGATGGTGAAGCAGGAGCTGGGGTCGGTGTGGCGCAGCAGGCGGGCGGGGTCGTAGCAGAGCCGCGCCTCGGTATCGCTGAGTACCTGGAGCTTCCAGGGCTGCACGTTGTGCGGCGAAGGCGACCAGCGGGCATAATCCAGCAGCTCGGTCCAGCGGGCGCGGGCCGCGGCGGGCGGGGCCGTGTGGGCGGCCGACCGCCCCAGTTCGCCCAGCAGTGCGCCGCCGGTGCCCAGCGCGGTTCGCCACAAAAATTCACGTCGTTTCATTGGGCGGGCGGTGAGTGGGCGCAAACCGGCAGGCGGCGGGCGTGGCCATCGGGGCCACCGGTTTGCTGCCCAAAGGTGTAGCTGCCACCCAGCGTTTGTAAAGCCTATTGTTGCGTTTCCCAGACTTTGTGGTAAACGCATTTACAAAGCCAACCAGCTAATAATATGAGTTTTACGAATTATAAAAAGGATTTATGAAATAGTTGGATTGTGGGCTGGCGCGGGCCGTGTCGGACCAAAGCCGTGGCTGCCGGGCCAAAACAAAGTCTTGCGCTGGATTGTAGCTTGCGGCACTCATTCCTGATTACTGTTCTGTTGAATTCTTCCCCTGTATCTCCCGCGGCCGTTGTTATTGGCACCGGCTTCGCGGGCCTGGCGGCGGCCACCACCCTGGCCCAGGCCGGCTGGCGCGTTACCATTCTCGAAAAAAATGAAGGCCCCGGCGGCCGTGCCCGCGTGTTCCGCGCCCAGGGCTTCACTTTCGATATGGGCCCCAGCTGGTACTGGATGCCCGATGTGTTCGAGAAGTACTTCGCCCGCTTCGGCAAGAAAGTGGCCGATTACTACGAGTTGGAGCGGCTCGACCCCTCGTACCAGGTAATTTTCAAAGGCCCGGAGGCGGTGGATATTCCGGCCAAAATGAGCGAGCTACGGGCACTGTTCGAGCGCTACGAGCCCGGCAGCGCCGACCGCCTCGACGAGTTTCTAAAGCAGGCAGCGTATAAGTACGAAGTCGGCATCAACCGGCTGGTGTACGCGCCTAGCCGGTCCATCTTCGAGTTTGCCGACCCGAAACTTTTGGTGGATATGGTGCGGATGGACGTGCTGCAAAGC
>JAYULN010000194.1:0-5498 GCA_043763525.1 Hymenobacter sp. | reverse complement strand
ACGGGGCTGGGGCGTTACCAAAGGTAGTTGTGGTTGGCTGCAATGCCTGTCTTGCTGAAGCCACTTGCTGAAGCCACTTGCTGAAGCCACTTGTCAGGCTGAAGCCACTTGTCAGGCTGAAGCCACTTGCTGAAGCCACTTGTCAGGCTGAAGCCACTTGCTGAAGCCACTTGTCAGGCTGAAGCCACTTGCTGAAGCCACTTGTCAGGCTGACGAAGGATGCATTTTATCCCCGCAGAACAAATCGAGGCAATGTGAGAGGATGCTTCGGCTGCGCGGACGACAGATAAGCATGATGTTCTTTTTACTCACTACTCACCAGCGTAGCGTCCAGGTGGCACCGGTGAAGGGGCCGTAGCTGTAGGGGGCAAATTTGCCCAGGCGGTACCAGGGCTGCGGCCGGCGCGGCGGCACCATGCCAGTGCCTTGCGTGGCGGGGTCGGGAAGGGGCTCGACGCGGGTGCGGCCGTTGCGAACGGCAATTTTGCCGAAGGCGTAGCCCAGGGCAATGCCCAACGGGTAGTCGGAGGCCCAATGCACGCCGTTGTTCAGCATGGAATAGCCCAGCAAACCCATCAGGGAGTAGCCCAGAGGGCGGATGAAGTGGTATTCGGGGTAGTTTTCGGCGATGACTGTGACCGTGGCCATGGCCGTGGCCAGGTGGCCGGTGGGGAAAGCGTCGTAGTTCGGCACGAAGTTCTGGTAGGTGTTGTACGACGGGAACAGGTGCCATTCGCCCCGGTCTTTGGTGGCCACGTAGGGGCTCTGGCGGCCGGTGCTGCGCTTGAGGGCCTGCACAATGAGGCCGGTGCTGAAAATAGCTTCGCCGAGCTGGCTGGAGGTTTGCAGGGCGCGGTTGTCCTTGTTCAGGCCGCCGTATATCCAGAAGCTGCTGGCCACCGCGAGGTGGGTCCAGCCATCGCCGAGGTAGTAGAACGTGCTGTTGAGGTTGTCGGGCACGTTGAACTCGAAGGGCAGGTTGGCCGAGCCGATGTGGAACGGAATGTAGAACAGCGACTTCTGGGTGCTTTTGGGCTGAAGGCCCAGGTAGCGGCCAAACTGCTGCGCGCCATCAAGCAGGGCTTGGTCGGCCACCCACAGCACCACCGAGCTCACGGCGACGCCCACAAACGTGTCGGTATTCGCCTTACGGAAGGCGTAGCGCGGAAACTGGCCCAGGTCGCGCGGAATGTGGAAGGCCCAGCTGAAGGGCTTGGGCTTGTTGTAGTGCCAGGTTACGCCGGGGGCTACCGTATAGTCGGCAATGCGCCCGTGGGCATCGCGCATGAGGCGGGGCCGTAGCGTATCGGCTCCGGGAACTGGGTCCACGGGGGCAATCAGCGGCTTACCCGAAACAGGGTTCACGGCCGTAAGCAGGGTGTCGGCGGAAGCGGCCGGGCGGCTGATGCTGGTGGTGTCGGGCACGCCAGCAAATAGCGGCGTGGCGTAGGCAAAGGCGTTGGAAACAGCAAGCAGGGGAACAAACAGCGCAATCAGCAGCCGCGTAGCGCGACGGGTATCGGGGGAAATCACGAACAGAACAGGTATAAGGATAGCAGCAACGCTTCCCCGTAGTAAAAGCGGGGGGAGGCGCGGAGTCAGTTAATGTAAAAATCACGGGGCAGTAACCCGCAAAATAAACCGCAAAGGTACTGCCGCCGCTCCCGCGGCCCACCATTGGGCTCATAATAAGGCTACTGGCAGGGGCTGACGAACAGCGGGCCAAAATATTGTGTAAGCAGCGTATCTTTCAGCGAAAGCTTTGCTACGGTGGCGGGCTGTGTTTTTGGCTATTCTTTGCTTCTGCTCATGCAACCTGCGGTTTCCTTGCTCAGCACCCCCGTTTTGCCAGCTTCGCCGGTGGCGGCCAATCCGTTTCAGGCGCAGTTTGCGGCCCTGCGGCAGCACGCGCCCGCCCTGCGCCGCGAGGATGCGCCCGCCCGCCGTGCCCGCCTGCAAAAGCTGAGCGACTGGCTGCACGCGCACCGCCCCAATATTCAGCAGGCGCTGCTCGCTGATTTCCGCAAGCCCACGGCCGAAACCGACCTCACCGAAATCTGGACTTCGCTGGTCGAGCTGAAGCACACGATGAGCCACCTCAAGAAGTGGATGGCCCCGCGCCGGGTGTCGCCGCCGTTGGCGTTGCTGGGCACCCGTTCGTGGGTGCAGGTCGAGCCCAAAGGCGTGGCGCTGATTATTTCGCCCTGGAACTACCCGTTCTACCTGGCTGTGGGGCCGCTCATTTCGGCCATTGCGGCCGGCAACGCCGTGGTCATCAAGCCCGCCGAGCAAACGCCCGCTACCTCGGCCCTGCTGCGCCGCATGTGCGAAGAGCTGTTTCGGCCCGAGGAGGTGCTGGTGCTGGAAGGCGGCAAGGAAGTAGCCACCGACTTGCTGGAACTGCCCTGGGACCATATTTTCTTCACCGGCAGCCCCGAGGTGGGCAAAATTGTGATGCGCGCGGCCGCCGAGCACCTCTCGGGCCTCACCCTGGAGCTGGGCGGCAAAAACCCCGCCGTGGTGGACGAAACCGCCGACCTGCGCGACGCGGCCGAGAAAATCGTGTGGGGCAAGTTTCTCAACAACGGCCAGACCTGCGTGGCCCCCGACTACCTGCTGGTGCAGGAAAGCGTGCAGCCGGCCCTGCTAACGGAGCTTACGGCGGCTATTCAGCGGGCCTACAACCCCACCGGGGCCGGAATTCAGCAATCGGACTCCCTGGCCCGCGTGGTGAACCAGCACCATTTCGTCCGCCTTGCCGGCTTGCTCGAAGATGCCCAGACCAAGGGCGCAACCATAGCCGCCGGCGGCACCGTCGATGCCGCCCACAACTACATCGAGCCCACTATCCTTACCAATGTGCCGGCCTCGGCCCGCGTGCTGGAAGAGGAGATTTTCGGCCCGCTGCTGCCCGTGCTCACCTACAAAACCCTGAGCGAAACCGCCGATTACATCAACGCCCGCCTCAAGCCGCTGGCCCAGTATGTGTTTAGCACCAGCGCCGAAAACCGCCGCTACTTGCTCAACAACGTGTCGGCCGGCGGCGCGGGCGTGAACGAAACGGTGCTCCACTTTGCCCACCCCGAACTGCCCACCGGCGGCGTGGGCAACTCGGGCCTCGGCAAGGCCCACGGCCACTCCGGTTTCCTGGCCTTCAGCAACGAGAAGGGCGTGATGCGGCAGCGGGTGGGCTTCACCGGCATCAAGGCCATGTACCCGCCCTATACAGGCCGGGTGCAAAAGCTGATTGGGCTGATGGTGAAGTATTTGTAAGGTAAACGCCAGTCTCCAGCGCAATACTGCTGCCTTTCTACTTATATGTAATCGATACGAAGGACGCCGAAGTTGCTGCGTTTCAACAGTTACTGGGATGGCCGGCGGGCCGCCATTTGCAAACCGCGGTACGCAAATGGTGCTGTTACGAATAGAAACAGTCCAAATAAAGCCTGTTCGAATAGACGCAACGGCACCATGTTAAGAAAAGGTGGACCAAAATAGCCGGCCAGGTACGTGCCAGTATTCACGCACAAGTCGGAAATCATAATCGCCAGGGCCAAACGGATACCTGCTTTTGGTAGCCACCACAATAACACCACGGTAAGCGGGTCGAGCAAAGTCAGGGCGTTCCAAAAGATGCCGATGGCAACCGGGACGGGAGCCGCTAAAAACCATGCTTAGCCAAGTCGACAGTATGCGTGTACGTGCCTGCCAAAAAGCAGATGGAGTAAATAGCGAAGAGAAGTTTTACTTCTGTTGGATAGTCGGACACCCGTAACTTGTTCATGAGCACAAGATGAGGTGACTTAACCAAAGTGTATCACTCCTGTTTTGGATTTATACTCCGAAAACGGCCTTGCTGTGGGCTTGAAATCTTGTGGCCTGTGCCATATTGATTGCGGAGTGCAACTCCACAGCAGGCGGGCTTTCATAATGCAGCTCCGAAAGAGTAACTGCTGTTACGCGGTGCCTTGATTCAAGCGCGGCTGGGGGTGTAGCGCGAACCGTGTAGTTCGCGTCCCCGTGCCGTTCGGGTGGCTTCACTGGCGCGGGGACGCGAACTACACAGTTCGCGCTACAACCTACCGCGTAACAGCAGAGAGCAATACATGCTTTGTGCTAAACTGCGGTCAGCAGCATTTCTAAAACAGGTTACTTTTGACAAAGTCGTGGCATGAAAGGTCATGACTACTTCCCTGGCTCTGCGTGGTTTTTGGCTGATGAGCGCCGGATTGTTTTTGACAGCTTGTGATGAGGGGTTGAAGGTGCGCTTTGAACAGCCGTTTCCGGCACAGGTGGCGGACATGGCTGCTTTTCCGGCCCGTCACCGGGCCGTGTACACGGCTGCGGATTCGAGTCGGTCGTTGTGCATCGGCCGCACGGCGGTATGGCGGCAGGAGCTACAGCAACGAATGCTCAGCCGGAATCAGCTCGATTCGGCACACCGCCAGTTCCGGGCCGATACGACTTATGCGGAAAAAGACGGCACTCTGCACTATTTGAAGCGGGTGGACCGCGACTCGGTACGCGACAGCCGGCTCTGGACCGATACCATTTTCACCCTCACTGCCGCCGAGCGAGGGGTACTGCGCCTCTTTCAGGGCCGCTATTATCTGAACACGCCCACCCAAGACGGCGACCACTGGAAGGTGCAGCGCCTGGAAATTGACGGCTCGCGCCTCAGCTGGCAAGCTTTTGGCACCGACACGCTGCGCCTGCTGGCCCTGGACCCCGCCACCGTACGCTACCACCGCCAGCACGGCATGTTGACTTCTTTTGAACTCACGCCCGCGCCAGGCGCGCAAACCCGCCGCCTGGGCCGCTACGCGGGACTGTGGGACACGGTAGAAGAGTATCGGCGGCGGCGTTGATAAAAGCGGGCCGAATGCCAGACCGTTATTCGTCAGTCGGCCGAGTTACTTTTGAAAACATTTTCACCGCAACCCTATGGGACAGCCCGATATCCACCACCGCTACACTGCCGAAGAATACTTCGCCCTGGAAGAGCAGAGCGAGGTACGGCATGAATTTTTTGATGGGGAGGTGTTCGCTATGGCCGGCGGCACCAAGTCTCATAATCTAATTACCCAGAATATTACAATGGGCCTGCGCGCCGCAGTGCGAGGCCAGGGGTGCCAGGTATTTATGGAGGATGTGCGGCTGGCTGTGCAGGACGATTTTCATTACACGTACCCTGACGTAGTGGTGAGCTGCGACCCGGCCGACCGCCGCGACCCGCTCCTGATACGCCAGCCCGTGCTCATCGGGGAAGTGCTGTCGCCCTCCACGGCCGACTACGACCGCAGCCGCAAGTTCAATCAGTACAAAAAACTGGCTTCATTGCGCCACTACATTCTGGTGTCGCAGACGGCCTGGGTGCTGGAGTGGTTTCGGCGCGACGACCTGGGCCAGTGGATTTACACCGTGCTCAGCGACCCCACCGACATCCTCGAAATCGCGGACCTGAACCTGCGCCTGCCGCTGGCTGAGGTGTACGAGGA
>JAYULN010000193.1:0-5501 GCA_043763525.1 Hymenobacter sp. | reverse complement strand
GCCCTTACTTCGTATAATTCTTGGGGCTCTTTTATTAGAGCAGCTCTAAGCGGTGGAGTTGATGAAGGTACCTACACCATGTTCGATAGCGGAAGCGGAAGCGGTGGCGGTAACGGCTTTAGTTTTGTTGGCCAAAGCTTGAGTTTTTCAGGGCTAGAATTGGGTATTCAAAATGGCCGACTGGGTTCTTGGTCCTTTGGCGGAAGTTCAGCAGGTAATCCCGTGCCCGGTAAGCCGGGGCAGACCAGTAGTTATATTGATGGGGAAGGGACTAGAACAGCGACATTTACTCCGCTGACTGTTCAATTAGGAAATTGGATTGACAATCACAAATATGAGCTTGGGGAAAGTTTAGCTGCTGCTGCCAATGGATATGCTGGTTACAGTGAATTGCAAGCAGCGAGTTTGCTGCTTGCAGTCCCAGAGCCAACATTGATGACAAAAGTAGCAGGAATTTATATGGCCCTTGATGGAGCTGTGAGAGTAGCATCAACCCCTGTTAAAATAATTGGTGCTTGGACCGATTGGGACAATAATACTAATTTTGCTGGAGTCCCGACTAACTTGCTTGGAACCGTCGGTTATGTTGCCAATGGTGTAGTTAGTGGGAGCTTTTACACAAATAGTAGAACTCAGTTGTTAATGCAAGGAGCTGGGGATTTCGTAAATGCCAAGCGTCAAATGGCCGATGGCACTGCATCAATTATTACTCAAGTCGGAATATATTGGACTGCATATAAAACAGTTCGAAAGCTATGATAAATATTGTATTAAGCATTGTCGATAAGGAAAATTTGGTCAATAAACCATTTTTAATCAATGTCCTGTTGGTAAGTTTGCTCATAATTACTTTTGCTTATTTCAACTCAACTGTCGGTAGCGTGTCTGAAATAATGCTGACTCTGGGAATAGTGTTGACATTTGTATTGATATTAATTATCATTATAAAACAACTTGTGCGAAAAGAAAGCGGAATAGCAGTGCTTGATGACCAATGTGTTGTAATCAAAACAAACAAGACAACATTGACCATTCCTGTTGGCCAAGTTTTGGAAATTGTGCTTAATATTTCACGAAAAGCCTCACAAACCATAGAATTGGCAGATTGGGGCAATTATTTGGTGGTGTCTCACGGAAAAAATATTCTAACTTTTTATTTGGGAGACTTATCAACAAATTCCGTAAATACATTGCTCTCGATTAATTCATTTCGGGTTCGTAAAGAAGCATCGTGGCGCATGAAGCCAGCATCAATTTTCTTTAAAGAGCTTTTGGACTCTTTATATCTCTTTGTTAGGTAAATTGTGCTTGACAGGAGTACAATGATTTGTAATGGCTACTTCAACACAAATTCGATTTGTTTTAATCAATGAATACAAGGCTGAATAATTATTCGAACAGATTGTTTATACAAGATAATAAATATGTAAATACACGATGTATTTTTATTTGCATTAAATCAATATTTATGTTTTCAAATGTTAATTATGCTCAAACCGCTTCATCTATCCAGCTACAAGCCGGTGCCGTGGCTACCCTGCCCACCAGCGCCGGCCTAACCGCCATTGCCACCGGCGACTTCAACCACGACAACCGCCGCGCTAGTGTCCGGAAATCCTTTAAAAATACGGAAAGGTAACCTTTTTCATATTCCATGGCCAAGCGCCTCAAATCCGGACACATACTACGCTTTCCTCTCTGGCACGGCTGGGGTTTTGCCTATGCCAAGTATGTGAATGTTGCCGGCATAAACGGCAACGATTCATACGGTGACCTGCTCAAGATTTTCGACTACCGTTCACTCAATGATGAACCGCTACAGCTTGCTAAATTGGGTAATTATTTGACTCAGCCTGTTTTACTGGCTGGCCGCCTGCCCACCATGCGGCAGCAGTTCTGGAACATTGTGGGGAAAATGCCTTTATTAGCCGAAGACCACGACCTGCCTGAAATGCGAGTACCTGAGCATAGTATTGCCAATCGCATGGTTATTTTTCAACAGCCTCGACCTGGGGCCACGCTCTACACGAAGAATTTAGCCCTGCGTCCGCAGTTTGAAACGGCTACGTCCAATGTGGCGCATTTGGAGTTCTTGGGCGCTCGCGGTTCCGGCTTGATTGAGATAAGCGCCACGATGGCCTTCATGCAGCAGGAAGGAGCCCCCATTTCCGATTATTTCGACCTAACTGACCCACGGGATAAGTACGAGTATGAACTTGTCAAAGACCGGCCATTAGCCAACACGCTGCCCAAAAGCTTATATGGCCGCGCACGCCAACCTGGTGACCCTGGTTATGTGGAGTTAACTTAATTTCTTATTGCCCGCCCGCAAGAAAAGGACTCCGGATTGGGTAGGAAAACCACTCCTACCCAACAGGCATGAACATGTTGCTGACAGCTAAGCAAGTATTATTCAAATAAAAAAACACAATGCAATATTGTGATTGTGACGTGAAATTCTGCCCTAAAATGAGAAAAGAACTATTAAAATTGATGCTGTGCTTACCCGTTGGTGTGTATGCCCAGACTGGTCCTACCGTTCAACTGCAAGCCGGTGCCGTCGTCACCCTCCCCACCGGAGCCGGCCTCGCCGCCATTGCCGCCGGCGACTTCAACCACGACAACCGCACTGACCTGGCCGTGTGCGAGCGCACCCTGGGCCAGGTGGCCTTATACCTGCGCTCGGCCGCCGGCACCTACCCCACGGCCCGCCACACCTTCGCCGTGGGCCAGTCCCCCACCGGGCTGGTGTCCTTCAACCGCCAGGCCGGCATCTACCACGCCGACCTGCTGGCCCTGAGCGGCCCCAGTGCCCAGTGGACCCTGCTGCGCGACGACATCGACACCACCGGCCTGCTCACGCGGCGCGTGCTCGTGCCCGCCTTTGGCACCTCCGTGCCCTCCGCCTGGCCCATCCTGATTCAGACCGACCTGAACCACAACGGCAACCCGGACTTCCTGTACACCTATCCCGTTGTTTTTAACAGCTTCATCAACCGGGCCGAATATTTAAACGACGTGAACTCGCCGGGGGCGGGCAGCACCGGGTCCTACTCCACGCCCTATTTCAACACGCAACGCACCAAGACGACCAACCTCACTGCGGCCGATTTCGATGCCGACGGGGCGATGGATGTTATTCTGGCGGATTCCGCCTTCAACACGATGCACGGGATTGCTGGTCGGCTCAGCCAGCAGGGCTTTTATGTTTTCGACCAAACGGAGCGGGTGAACCTGCAAACCACGGGCCGCGGGCCCGTGAGCACCGCCGCCGCCGACATCGACGGCGACCAGCTGCCCGACCTGGCCGTGGCCTACGCCGGCAGCAACGAGGTGATGGTGCTGCGCACCACTACTTCGTTCACCTTCAACCGGCAGTACTCGTACCTGCTGCCGGCCTCCCCGCGCCGGGTGCTGTTCGTCGACCTGAATAACGATTTCCGGCCCGAGCTGTTGGTGGTAACGGCCGACAACAACCTGCTCGTGTACCAGCACAGCGGCACCGGGGGCTCCTTCACGTACGCCGCCACGCCGCCCCAGGTATTGGCCACGGGGGTGAACCCCTCGCTGCTGCAAGTAGCCTACCTCGACAACGACAACCGGCCCGATATTGTGGTGGGCTGCGCCGGCGACAACACGATTCACACCTACCTCAACCGCAGCGGCACCTTGAGCGCCAGCCAGGCCAGCCAGGTACTGGCCGGCGTGCAGGTGTACCCTACGCGAGCCACCGACCGCGTGACGGTGCATCAGGTCACCGCCCGCCCCCTCTCGATAACCCTCTTCGATGCCGTGGGCAGGACCGTGCGCCAGCAGGAATTGACGCAAACCACAGCCACGCTCTCCACCGAAGACTTACCGCGGGGAATGTATCTGCTGCGCTTGTCCGGGGAAGCAGGAACGCGCACCACCCGGCTGGTGCTGGAGTAGCAATGCGCCCTTGGGCCACAGAAACACCAAGCAGCCAGAACCCAATAGCTTGTTAGCCGCCCCTAATGCCCCGCCTTGTACTGCCTGAATAATGCTCACCAGAATGACCGGAGCCGTAGGCATGTGGCGAGATATGCTCAGGAAACGGAACATAATTGACCGCCCCGCCGCTGCCCACCGCTTGGTGAAGCCCCTCCAAATGCCATTATCATACCGGTGAGCAGCGCTCACCTCTTTGCCCTTCAATCCTTCAACCCTCCTTCCCCTGATGAGAAAGCTCTCCTTCGTCCTCTTATTGCTCGCGGCTGCCTGCGGCAAAAAAACCGACCCGACCCCGGCTGCTTCGGCGGCCTTTTCCACCACGCGTACCGTGGTGGAAACCGGCGAGCCCGTGGCCACGGTCAACACCAGCACAAATGCGGTTTCCTATACCTGGCTGACCGACGACGGCCAAACGTCCAGTGTGGCCACGCCCAGTTTCACTTTTGCCAACGCGGGCACCCACAAAATCACCCTGACGGCGCTCAACGCCTCCGGCAGCGCGACCAGCGTAGACCACACCGTGACGGTGGGCACGCGCTTCTTCACCAGCTTGGAAGTGGTGGACATCCTCATCTACACCCCCGCGAACGCCCCGAACCTGCGCATCGACTTTGGCCCTGCTTCGGCCCCGACCGCAGCCTATCTCACCCCCATCCGGTGGAACCTGCTAACCCAGAACCTGCCCCTAAGCTATACCCAAGCTTATGTAAACGGAACCACCACGCTACTTACGCTGACGGATTTGCCCATCACGCGGGCCCCCTGGCTCATCGTCCTGAAGCATGTGGTTTCCTCCTCGAACATCTCCACCATTCAATCCTTCACGCAGGACCTAACGGCCCCATCAGCCAATCGGGACTCAGCAGGTATCGGGTGGTATGACCTCATCAATGCTAACAGCACCATTAAATTGCGCGTACACTACGAAACGCGAATTCAATAAGTCCCGAACGGTGATTGGCTTGGCTTAATTGTAGGCAAGATTAACAGTAGGCACTCGCGTCTGAGCCATTTTTGACTTGTCTGAAAATTAAACCCTCGTTTTTTTGAACAAATCCGCAGGTAGAGTGAGCTCGCTAAAACGTAGGGTAAAGATGGCGCAATCGGTTCAGAAAACTTGTTCAGCAATCTAAGTACAGGAAAGGGTGTCTTCGTGATGAGAAACCTGTACTTTGACCATGAATATCGGCTACGCCCGCGTCTCAACCCGCGACCAGAACCTGGAACTACAACTCGATGCCCTGAACAAGGCCGGCTGTGAAACCATCTTCCAGGAGAAAGCTTCCGGGGCCACCAAAGCACGCTCCGAACTGGACCGCATGCTGGCCGGGTTGCGCAAAGGCGACACCGTCTACATCTACAAACTCGACCGGCTGGGCCGCTCCCTGAAACACTTGCTGGACATGGTGGCAGAACTGGAGTTTCGGGGAGTGGGCCTGGTCTCGCTCACCGATGCCATCAATACGACCTCGGCCCAAGGCCGACTCGTGTTTAACCTATTCGTCTCGTTGGCCGAGTTTGAGCGGGAA
>JAYULN010000192.1:0-5502 GCA_043763525.1 Hymenobacter sp. | reverse complement strand
TACAGTGAAGGTTTTCGGTAAAAGCCGTACTTTCAACTTTTAATATTTCATCCTCTCTAACCATTTCCCTCTTTTCTCACCCCTCACTTTTACACCTCAATGAAGAGAACCTTACTGTTAAGCCTACTCTTGCTTCTGGTCCTGGCCGGGCGAAGCTGGGCGCAAAGCCGGCCCGTATCGGGCCGCGTACTCGATAAAAGCACGAACGAGGGGCTGCCTGGCGTGAGCGTCATCATCAAGGGTACCACCACGGGCACGGCCACCGACGTCGACGGGCGCTATGCCCTGAACGTGGCAGGACCGGCCGCGACCCTGCAATTCAAATACCTGGGCTACGTTTCGGCCGAGCAAACAGTGGGCGAGGCCGCCGTAGTAGACGTGGTCCTGGCCCTGGATAACAAGCAGCTGGACGAGGTGATGGTAACGGCCCTGGGCATCTCGCGCGAGAAGCGCGCCCTGGGCTTTGCCGTGGCCGAGGTAAAAGCCGAGCAGGTGGTGCAGAAGTCGGAACCCGACATTTTGCGCACGCTTACCGGCAAGGTTCCCGGCGTGAACATCATCAGCTCGAGCGGGGTACCCGGCTCGTCGTCGCGCATCACCATTCGGGGCAATACCTCGCTGTTGGGTAGCAACGAACCGTTGTTCATCGTGGACGGTGTGCCGTACGACAACTCCCAGACCGATTCGGAGAGTTCGCTGGTACACGGGGCAGGCTACTCCAGCCGCACCGCCGACGTGGACCCCAACAACATTGCCACTATCAACGTGCTAAAAGGCGCGGCGGCGGCGGCCCTCTACGGCTCGCGCGCGGCAGGCGGGGTCATTGTCATCACTACTAAAACCGGTGGCGGTGGCCTGCGCGGCCCCAAGGGTGTGCAGTTGGGCTATACCACGGGCTATTCAATTGAGAAAATTGCGGCCCTCCCCGACTATCAGAACAGCTACGGCGCGGGGGCCAACTTCGTGCAAACAACCGCAAACGGTTCGTGGGGTCCCAAGTTTGGTAGTTCCCAGGCTCCGGCCACCATCGACCACCCGCAGGCGGGCAAACCCGATTTCCCGGATATTCCAGCTGGCACCCAGATTCCGTACCAAGCCTACCCAAACAACGTGAAGGACTACTTCAATACGGGACATGTATTTGAGAATTCAGTATCGTTGAGCGGCACCAGCGACAACGCCTCATTCACGACCATCCTGTCGCGCGCCGACCAGCAGGGCATCATCCCCAACTCCTCGTTCATCCGCAACAATGTGAGCGCTGGCGGCTCGGGCCATTTCAACAAGTTTACGGTGAGCGGAAATGTGGCTTACACCAACAGCGAGCAGCACGGCCCGCAGTTGGGAGCCAACAACGCGGTAGGCAGCAACTCGGCCTTCTCGCGCATTTTGTTTCTGACCCGCAGCCTTGACTTGCAGGGCCTGCCCAACACCGACCCGGTGACTAAAGGGCCGGTGTTCGCGTGGCTGACCGAACAAGCAGATAACCCCATCTGGTCTACTGCAAACAACAGTTACGTATCGCGCGTCGACCGGGTGGTGGGCAGCGTGGGCCTGGCATATGCCATTAAGGACTGGCTGACAGTGACCTACACCGGCGGTGTGAATACCTACACCGACTTCCGGCGCACCACTGTGCGGCCGGGCTCAGTGGGCTACAATAAGCTGGGCAATGTTTTGGAAGACAGCTTCCAAAACACCGAGCTGGAGCAAACCCTGCTCGTGAACGTGAACAAGAACCTGACCGAAGACATCAGCCTGACAGCTAGCGTGGGCCAGAATGTGAACCAGCGCAAGTTTGAGGGCCTGTCTTACACCGGCGGCCCCATCATCGTATTCGGCATCGACAACATTGAAAACACCGAGCAGAAGAACACCAACGGGTACGCTTACTCTAAGCGTCGCCTGATGGGCCTGCTGGGCAATGTGACAGTCGGCTACAAAAACTGGGCTTTCCTGACCGCGACCGGCCGCAACGACTGGTCGTCAACGCTGAACAAAAACGGCGTGTTTGGCCAGAGCGGCCGTTCGTTCTTCTACTCCAGCGTGAGCAGCTCGGTAGTGCTCAATGAAGCTCTACAATTTAATGCGCCCTGGCTGGACTTGCTTAAGGTGCGGGCCGCTTTCGGCCGCGTGGGCCGCGACGCGCCCCCGTACCGGGCCGGCGCGCCTACCTACAGCATCAATCCTGTTTACGGCAATAATACGGGCAATAGCACTTTCCCATTCGTCAATTATATCGACAACACCCCGGTGAGTGTGCCTGGCCTGGCCCTGAGCAACACCATCAACAACCCGGCCCTGACCCCGGAATTCACCAACGAACTCGAAGTAGGCACCGAAGTCACGATGTTCCGCAACCGGGTATCGCTGAATGCCACTTATTACGACAAACGCTCGACCAACCAGATTGTACAACAGTTTACGGCGGCTTCTACTGGCTACAACCAGCGGTGGACTAATTTTGGGGAGATTTCTAATAAGGGATTCGAAGTGGCTCTAAACCTGGTTCCGGTGGACATCCGCGGATTCCGCTGGAGCAGCACCTTCAACTTTACCCACAACAAGAACATTGTGGAGAACCTGGGCAATGGCAGCGATAAAATTGCACAGCTTCCCTTTGGCGACAGATTCAATGGCGGGCCGGGGTCGGTACATATCGCGGGCCAGCCCTACGGGGTGATATTCGGCTCGGCGGCCGCTCGCGACGATAATGGCAACTACCTGATTAACCCCGTTACCGGCCGCTTAATTCTAGGCAAAAGCCGGGTTATCGGCAACCCAAACCCCCAGTTCATCATGGGCTTCATCAATCAGTTCACGTACAAGGGCATCATCCTCAACACACTGATTGACTACCGCAAGGGCGGGGACCTGTATTCCACGACCCTGCAACAGGAGTTGGGCCGCGGCGCAACCAAAGATACCGAAGACCGCGAACGACTGATAATTATTAAAGGCGTGCAGGGCAACCCAACTACTGGCGAGCCCATCCGCCAGACGGATGCGTCGGGCAACGTCATCCCCGGCTCGACGATACCGAACACGACGATTATTACCGTGAACGACCTGTACTTCGGCGCGGGCTCGGCCGCCATCGCTGCCTACGATGAGCAATCCATCTACGATGCCACGACGGTGCGCCTGCGCGAAATTACCTTGGGTTATGACCTGCCCAAGGCGCTGCTGGCAAAAACTCCCTTTGGCCTCGTCAACATCTCCTTGTCGGGCCGCAATCTGTACTGGTATTCTCCCAACATCCCAAAGCACAGCAATTTCGACCCCGAAACCAGCACCTTCGGTGCCAGCAACCAGCAGGGCTTTGAGTACACGAATGCCCCCACCACGCGCCGCTTCGGCGTGAACCTGCGGGTAACCTTCTAAATCACGACTTCTGAGGCTTTTTTATATGAAATTTCGCAAGATATCCGGCATGCTTGCCTTGCTAAGTGCGCTGGCGACCACCCCCGGCTGCAAAGACTTTTACGACGTGAACGTGAACCCGCTAGCTCCCACCAAAGCGGAAATGTTTTCGTTGCTGCCCGTGACGCAGGTGGCTATGACCACGGCCCTCGGCAACAGCCCCTCGGGCATGAGCCAGTTCACGATGGCACTGATGCAGCAGCTTGCCAACTCGCGCAACATTGGCACCTTCCAGCAAAGCGGCGACGCATTTTCCAACGAATGGTCGTCGCTGTATTCCGATATGCTCATCAACAACGAGCAAATCATCACGCAGGGTACCACCGAGCAAAACTGGACCTACGTGGGCATTGCCCAATTACAACGCGCTTTTGTGTTCAGTCAGATGGTGGACCTGTGGGGGAGCATTCCGTACTCAGAAGCCCTGAAAGGTGCTTCCATCAGTGCTCCACGCTTCGACAGCGACGTGACCATCTACAACGGTGCGCCCGGCATTCAAAGCCTATTTGCACTTATCGATGATGGCATTGCCAACCTGGCCAAGCCCGCCCCAGTAGTGGGGCTAAAGAATGCCGACCTGATTTACAATGGCGACAAGGATAAATGGGCTCGTTTCGGCCGCAGCCTCAAGCTGAAGTTGTATAACCAGATTCGGAAGACTCGCGACGTGAGCTCTGACGTGGCTCCCCTGTTGGCTCAAGTAGCAAGTGACCAACTGATTCGTAGCGGTGAAGACTTCGAGTTGCGCTATGGCTCCACCATTACCCCCGACAACCGCAACTTGGGCTACATTGCCGACTACGCTAACCCCACTCGCGAGAATCACATCAACCCAAATTTCTGGAAGAACATGCATGGTGGCCGCTACCTGCGCGCAACCGTAGCGCCCGACACGGCCAGGCATATCCTGGACCCGCGCCTGCCCTACTACTTCTACAACCAAGTTCCTGATACACTCAAAACGACGGCCGTACCCCGCCAGGACTACGCCTTGGTTGGTAGCAATTTTGTGTCCATTCGGTTCGGGAGCACTGGCTCATTTGTGGGCGGCAACAACAGCGATAAAATCACCTTGCCCGGTCTTTATCCTGTAGGCGGCCGCTACGACGATGGCCGTGGTGGCGTGGCCGATGCATTCAGCGGCAAAGGTGTGGTGGCCCAGCGGCTGCACACGTATTTCAGCCGCAAGTATACCGAAGCTGAGCTACAGTTAACGGTATTAAACAACAACACGGCCGCCACCACTGCCCTTCAGCAGGCACTAACGGCCTCATTTGCCAAGGTCGACAATATTGCCTCTAATAATAACAGCCCCCAGATGGACCCAACCCGGGTGACCGAGTACATCACGGCAGCCCTGGCCGCCTTTAACAAGCCGGGCGCTACCCGGGACGACAAGCTCGAAGTGCTGATGTACGAGAAATATGTGGCTAGTTTCGGCTACGGCGTGGACATGTACACCGATTTCCGACGCACGTACCACCCGCGCATAAAAGTACCCGGCAATCCCGACCCCACCCGCGGTATCCTCGACGACAACGACCCCATCACGCTGTCAAATGGGGATTTTCCACGCCGCCTGTTTTATCCCATAAACGACCTGCTGGTGAACCCCAACGGCCCCCAAACGCAGGCTAACCCTGTTACGGAGCCCATCTTTTGGGATAAATAAGCGTCGCTTCTTCTACTTGCCTTATCACTCGACATTTCATGAAAAAGATATTTTTTAGCTTGCTTTCACTAGCCGCCTTCGCTGGGATGCTCGGCAGTTGCCGCGAACAGTCCCGCATTCCAGAGCCGGAAGTAGAAAGCCTGCCCCTGATTCTGCCGGACATCAATCCGGCCAAGAACGTGTTCACCTTCACCCCCAGCCGGGCTGCTGAATCCACCAACCCCACGCGACCCGTGTTCGAGTTCACGGTGAACCCCTCGCAGGTGTCAGGCATCAAGCTCGAAGTGGTGGAAGTGTACAAAACCTTCGTGCGGGGCGGCACCACCTTCGGCCCGCGGGTGAAGGTGAAGGACCTGACCAGCTTTCCGGCCACGGTAAGCATCAATAGCCAGGATGCCCTCACCGAC
>JAYULN010000191.1:0-13369 GCA_043763525.1 Hymenobacter sp. | reverse complement strand
GCCAGTATTAAGTAGTCAGTAGTCGGACATCAAAGTACTGTCAATCAAGATTTAATATTGGGTCTGACTACCGAATACTTATGTTCGACTACTTAACGTGAACTTCCAGAAGCTCCGCCTCGCCGTAATGGCCCTGCTCAGTAGCCTGGCTTGCTACACCCTCTACGTGGCCCTGCACCCCGGCACGCTCCCCATCCGAGGCATTGTGATGATTGTTGGGCTATTCCTGGCCTTTATGGGTAACTACCTCACCACGGTGCAGCCCAATTACTTCGTGGGCATTCGCACCCCCTGGACTCTCGAAAGCCCGGCCGTATGGGCCCGTACGCACCGGCTGGGAGGCATTCTGTTCTGCCTGGCGGGCCTGCTGCTGGCGGGCCTGGCCCTGGTGCTGCCCCTGCCTTATGTAACGCCCGCGCTGCTGGTGCTGCTGGTGGGCACGGTGCTGGTTTGCTACGCTTATTCCTACGTGGCTTTCCGGCAGGAAGAAGGGCTTGACAAAACTACTTAATGCAGCTGCCGGGCATCTGAGAGAAGCGTTGCCCAATGTCAAATATTTTTTGCATCAATTCAATTTATTTTTGAATTATAATTGAATTGTGCTCTGCTAATCTTCAAGCCTCACTACGTGCCGTAGTGAGGCTTTTTTTATGATTGCCCCGTTACGAAAAGGTATAAAATTGACCTTATTCAATAAAAAAGGTGATTTTAATTTGAAATAAATTTGCAAACAGCAATAATACTGGCGTATGTTTGCATCGTTTAATTAAAAATGCCATTAGTGCAACACATTATGAATACCCGCTTCACGTCCGTAGTAGTTGCCTGTGGGCTGTTCTTCAGTGTGCTACCTACTCGGGCGCAGTATGCGTTCAACAAACTAATGGTGGCCACCGAAACTACCAGTGGCACCGACCCCGAAGAAGCCCCCAAAAGTGCCTGCAAAGTGGTGCATGGCGTGGTGCAGGGCCAACAGGGAGCCCTGCCAGGAGCCACGGTGTGGTTGCACGGTAGCCGCACCATTGCGGTAGCCAACGCCGAAGGGGAATTTGAGCTGCGCGTGCCCGCCGATGCCAAAACGGTAGAGCTTACCTGTGGCTACGGCGGCCTTGAAGATGAAGTAGTGCGCCTGGCCCCGGTGCAAGCCCTTGGCTCGGTGTACCTGCTTCGCAGCAAACGCACCGCTGCGGAGTAGCGCAGCGACAACACATTCTCCTCCACCACCAAATGCCTTTTACCCCCCCGCTTGCCCGCACCTTATTTTCCGCGAAAAATGTCTTCCGCCGAAAAAACCCTAGTCCTCCGGGCTAGGGTTTTTTCGGCCTTACATAACTGCTGTCACGCGGTGCCTTGGTTTAAGCGCCGCTGGGGGCGTAGCGCGAACGGTGTCGTTCGCGTCCCCGTGCCGTTCGGGCGGCTTTCCTGGCGCGGGGACGCGAACCACACCGTTCGCGCTACAACCTACCGCGTAACAGCAGGTACATAAAACAGAAGTCAGAACCGGCAGCTGCTTCACACACCAAATGGAGCCATTGAACGAAGCAAAGCCAGAGTTGGGCGAAAACGCCGGTGGCTCCGCATGAGTCAACTCTACATTTGTTTAGTTCAAATTTAAGTCCACGGTTACTCCTCTTTGTTATGCGCCGCTTCACCTTATTCACCCTCGTTACCCCACTTATTTTCCTACTGAGCCTAGTTTTTACCCATGCTCAGGCCCAGGTTGCTTTTGCTAGCAATGGCAGTTATGCTTCGGCAGACACTAAGGGCGGCCATTCGTCGGCCGCCACTCCCGCCGAATCGACGGAGTTGGTGGTACTGGTGGGCAAAATCACCAACCCGGCCGGGGTGCTGCCGGGGGCCGTCATCATTCTGACGGCCAGCAAAAAAATGGCCGTAACCAACGCCGACGGCGAATTCCAGTTTGTGGTACCCGCCAATGCCGGGGCTCTGCAAGCCGTGGTGACCTACGCTGGCTACGCCGACGAAGCCCTGACGCTGAACGCCGATGCCAGCGAATCGACGGTGAACCTGGCCAATGCCCGCGTCATCGTGGTATCGCGCAGGCAGCAGCTCAAAGGCTACCTGAAAACGGCCCGCCGAGAAGTAAAACGCAGCCTGAAGCAGGTGCATAAGGCTACCCGGTAAGTAGCAGCGCGTTTATTCTCTACTGTTATGAAAGCAGCGTTTGCGGCTCGTTTTTCAGGGAGTTTCGCATTGCTGATTTCTGGTTGAATAGTGCTTCGGAAAGCGCCCTAAGTAGGTAAGTAGGTAGCCAGTATTAAGTACTCAGTAGTCGGACATCAACCTGCTGTCAATCAAGATTTAACATTGGGCCTGACTACCGAATACTTATGTTCGACTACGTAGCCAGTATTAAGTAGTCAGTAGTCGGACATCAACCTGCTGTCAATCAAGATTTAACATTGGGCCTGACTACCGAATACTTATGTTCGACTACGTAGCCCTGGTTTTCGACCTTGGCCAGCGGCACTTCCTTCTTGCGCTCAAAGGCCCGGCCGCGCAGGTAGCTGTTCAGTTCGTAATCCAGAAACTTACCCATCGTGTAGGCACCGTAGTGATGCTTCATCACCATCAGAGCCGAGTACTGGGCCCTGGTTTCGACGAGCATGGTTTCGCCCTGCACGTTGCCGCCGGCCACCTGGTGGCCCCACCACTGGTGGGCAATTTCGTGGGCCGTCACGTAGAAAGGATAGTCCAGCTCTTCGGGCCCGGCGGGGTCGACTTTGGCGATGAAGCCGATGCTTTCGGAAAACGGAATGGTGCCGGCGAAGCTCTGGGCGAAGCTGGCGTACTTTGGCCTTCAAGCCGTTGCGCTTGCGCACGTCGCCGTCGCCCAGCTCACCCTGCGCGTTGTAGCCGATGCCGGGCAGGTAGTTGCTGTTGTTCAGGAAGATGCCATGCTGCACGATGTTGGTGCTGGAGCCGGAATTGGGGAAGCCGGTTTCGCCGTAGTCGAGCACGGTGGTCATTTCCAGCGAGTCGCCGGGGGTCAGGGGCCGGGCCAGGCGGTAAAAGCGAATGTTCACGGCACTGTCGTTAAGCACAAGCGCGGCGGCCGGCTGGCCCAGGGTCAGGCCGTCCACATCGGCCACCGAGGCGGTGCGCCGCCAGATGGTTTTCAGGCCGGTTTCGAAGGTTTACTTGTCGCCAAAAGGCTGCACCCGGTCGGTTTGGAAAGTGGTTTCGCTGCCGGGCGTGCGGCCCCGGCTGCGCTCGCGCAGGTTGGCGCGGCTGGTTTCCAGGCTCGCACAGGAGTCCTTGTACTGGTCGAAATCGTAGCCAAACGTGCCATCGTTGCGGGCGTACTGGCCCAGCACGCTCCACTCGCGGCGGGCCTGAGCAACGGTTTTGGTGCAGGTACCGGTCAGTTCGCCGTTGAAGCCGCTGAACAGGTTGTTGGTGGCCCGGGAATAGAGCTGGCTTTGGCGGCCGTCGGTGGCGGTGCTGTAGTTGAGCAGGTTGTTGAAGCCGTGACCCTTGTAATAATTCAGCCAAGTGGCCAGCGACAGGCTCTGGCGGGCGCTGAGGTCGTAGTCGAGGCCCACGGTGCCGTAGTAGGGGTAGCACTAGAGTAGGAACAGAAATTATCGGTAGGCTAATTCGCTGAGCGAAGTTTCCCACGTGGTGAGGGTGCGCAGGGGCCGTGGTTGCCCCGCCGCGATACTTTCTGGTAAAGTAAAATCGTAGCGGCCCAGCATATTGACGTGTTCGTGCAGCAAGGGCGAGAGGCGGGCCACGTCGTGGGGATTAAGCGCCTCTTCCGCCTCCTGCCGCTGTTCCAGCGCTTGCTGTAAATACCGCGTGTTCCAGAGCACCAGCGCGTTCACGACCAAGCCCAGGGCCCCCAGCTGGTCTTCCATGCCCTCGCGGTAGCGTTGCCGTAGTTCCCCCTTCTTGCCGTGGAAGACGGCGCGGGCCAGCGCGTGGCGGCCCTCGCCGCGGTTGAGCTGCACCAGAATGCGCCGGCGGTAGGCTTCGTCCTGCACGTAGGCCAGCAGGTAAGTAGGTAGCCAGTATTAAGTAGTCAGTAGTCAGACATCAAAGTGCTGTCAATCAAGATTTAACATTGGGTCTTACTGCCGAATACTTATGTCCGACTACTTAGAGCGTCTTTTCCACCCGTCCTAACTCAGCCACCGCCCGGCCCAGGCCCGAGAGGGAGCTGGCCCGCTGCAAGGTGCGCATCACGGCCGTGGCCCTGACCTTGCCCAGCTTGAGCGAGCCGGCCAGCCGCAGCATATCCTCCCAGTGGTCACGGATGAGCCGGGTATTGACGACGTGGCGGCTCAGCTCGTTGAGCGGGCCGTAGTCGTCTTCCTTGCTGATGCGCCAGAAGCGTTGGTCCGCGAGGTCGGCCAGTCGGGGGCTGAAGCGGTAGCCCAGCAGGGCGAACAGGCCGAACACCACTTCGCTGAAGCCGTGCGTATCGGCCATGATTTCGCGCGGGTCCAAACGGGTTTGTTGTTCCAGCAGCCCGGCCAGGATGAAGAGCGAATCGCGCAACGTACCGGGAATGACGATGCCGTGAAAGCCGGTGAACTGGTCGCCGGTGAAGTTGTAGTACGTCACGCCACGCTGCGAGCCGTAGTATTTGCGGTTCCAGCCGGCATGAATCGCGCGCACGGGCACCACGAAGCGCATCCCATCGGCCGAAGCGACTTCGCCCCCGCCCCAGGCCTGAGCCAGGGGTACTTGCACCTGCCCGTCCACCAGGCGGGCGTTGGCGGCGGTGAGCGTTTCCACCCGCACGTAGTTCTGCTGCACCCAAGCCAGGCGGGGCAGCGTCAGGGCCGGCACTTCGGCCCGCGCCACCGCTTTGAGCCCAATGTTGCAGGCCTGCGCCAGCAGCACGGCGCAGATGCTCAGCGGCAGGTCCGCCGCTTTGGCCTGACCATCGGCGACGTGCGTAAAGGCCCCGGCGAACCCGGTAAAAGCATCTACTTCCAACAGTAGGGCGGCTAATTCGACTTGCGGTAACTGCTGGGCAAGTTGCGCCCGCAACTGCTGCAAGCTGTCCGGTTCTTCCTGCGCGGGCAATGGGCTCACCTTTACGTAGGGCTGACCGTCCTGCTCCAGCACTTGCAACGCCGTATTGTGGGGCAGGTTCTGGCTGACCTCCGCGTAAGCGGCTCGTAGCTGCGCTTCGAGCCAGTCCAGTTCCACGGCCGGGTCGAGCGAGCGGTCCAGGGCCCGCGCCACCGGCTCGCGTGCCGCTTCCCAGGTTTCGCCCCGCAGCAGTTCCGCGCGGGGGTCCCCATAGCGCTCACTCGTGGCCACGAACACCTCCCGGCGGCGCAAGGCCTGGTGCAGGCGGTCGAGGACGCAGAGCGTGTACGCCGCCGGGTTCACTTCCTCTTTGCTCGGAAACACCTGCCGGGCCCAACTTTTGGGCACCAGGGAGCGCGGGGCCGTCGCCCACTTCGGCCGACCTCGCCCGCCCGCTTCCTGGGCCTGTAAAAAGTGCCAGGCATCCAGCAGGGGTTTAGCGGAGGGGGAGCCCTCGAAGGAAACGCCCCCCAGCAAGGCCGGCAGGAACCGGCGCACCGTGGCGTAGCTGCCGCTCAGCGCCTGAAGCTGCGGGTCATCGGCGGTACTGGCCAGGGCCTGCACCGCGTCGGCCCCCGCCCGTAGCGGGGCTTCGCCGATGCGGCTAAGCACCTGTTGCCGAATGCTCCCGTCGGGTATGGTGTCGTCGAGTAGAAGGCGCACGGCCTGCTGGAGCACCAGCGCGGCGTGGTCCAAGTCCTTGAGGGAGCGGAGTCGCTCGCGGCGGCGCTTCGTCTCGCCCCGCAGGGCCAGCGCGGTCAGCAGCCCGTCGAATAGGTCCAGGATGTCGTCGGTGGCCGTGCGTTCGAGGGCCTGCACGAAGACGAGTAGCGTGGCCAGGCGGCGTTCCTCCCCCATCCGCTCCAACGTCTGCCCCCAGGCCAATTGGGCGTGGCGGGCCAACCGCGCCAACCGGGCTTCGGGCAGGTCGTGAAGGGAAAGGTCGCTGACGCCGAGGGCCCGAATCTGGTCCAACCGTTGCACCGCCGCGACCAGCGCCGGGGCAGAAACGCAGGTGGGCGCGGTGCGCAACGTTTCCAGCCAAGTGAGTCGCTGGCCGGGCGCTACGACCAACAGCCTCTCCAACGCGGCCTGTTGCGCGGGCGACAAACGGTTGCGGAGTTGGCGGTAGATATGGCGGCCCGTCCGCTCGCGGACGCGCGCAATCAGGCGGGCCAGCACCGTAACCCCCGGCAGCACGACGCGCTGGGCCACCAAGTGCGCGGTCGCCAAATCAAACAGCACGCTAGGCCGCACGGTGCTGGTGAGAACCTGGGCGTAGAGCCAGCGAACCAGGCGAAACGCTTGCCGACCCTCAAAGGCACTAAAGCCCAGATACGCCATAATCTGGACCTGGTGGTCGTGGAGCGTGTTCGGACGGGTGTACTGGCCGTTCCAAGCCTCCGCGGGTAAGCGGAGTTGCTGGGCCAGGGTTTGCACCACAACGACCGGCACCTGCGTGGGGACGGGTAAAAACGTGCCCAAGAACCGCAGTGTACACAACTGCACGGCCCCCCCGAGCTGGGTGTAGGCCCGGCGGTAGCCGGCCAGGAACTCCACGTTCTGGGGGCTGAGGTAGAAGAAACGGGCCAGTTGCTCCGGGCTAGGGTCGGCGTGGTAACGCCCGTAGCGGGCGGCTTGCTCGTCGCTAAGAAATTCTACGGGCATGAGAGAAAAGAAAATAATTTACCGTAAAAAAGCCCGCTTCCAGCCGGAAATGGGTTTCTGAGCAGTCAGCAGGAGCTATTGGACCCCGCCCTGCTCGTGGGCGTGCAGGGGCTCGTGGTCGCCGTGCTCGTGCGAATGGTGCAAGGCGGCTTCCACCGCGTGCTTTTGGGCATGAGCGGCGAAGCCATAGGGTATCAAGGTAAGTGCTACCCCCGAGAACCGTGGGCTTGAAGGTCAGGTTAAAACAGGCACTTCATGAGGCATAAAAGCCAAAGACCGCCCCGAAACCGGGGCGGTCTTTGACTATAAGTGAAATGGAAGCGTGGGCTACATTTTCATGTGCTCCATTTTGCTGCTCTTCGCCATTTTGCCCCCCTTCTTCATTCCGCTCATGGCAGTCATTTTGCCGTTCATCATCATGCACTGGCCATCTTTCATGGTCATGGTGGTGCCGTCCTTCATTTTACAGGTGCCATCGGTCATGCATACGCTGCCGTCGCTCATGGTCATGTTCTCGGTCATGGGCATCATTTTGCCGCCCTTCATCGTCATCATCTTGCCGTCTTTCATGGTGCAGCTGTTCGTGGCCATCATGCTGGTGTGGCTTATCTTACCGGAGTGCATTTTGCCTTTGCCCATTTTGCCGCCGTCCTGGGCGTGGGCGAGGGAAGTGGCGAGCAGCAGCACGGCGGCCACGAGGAGTTGGGGGGCGGAAACGAGAAACTTGCGCATAAGAATGGGTTGGGAAAAGGTTGAAAAAGTGGTACTGCTGGGGTAGAGGGCGGAAGGCAGTAGTCCTTACACTCCCCATTTACTTCTCGCTGGGTGCAGCAAAGCCCGGCCTTTGGTTGGTCGGGCTTTGGAGTGAGTTACATGCTGGGCAGGTTAAGCAGCCATGCTCATGCCCTGGCGGCAAGCTTGCTCGCAGCGGCGGCAGGCCTCGGCGCACTCCTGACAGTGCTGCATGTGGGCGGCGTGCTTCTCGCACTCGTCGCCGCAGGCTTTGCACAGCTCGGCGCATTCTTTCATGACGTGGGCGGCGTGCTCTGAGCCGCGGGCCACGAAGCGGGCAGTTAGAGCGCAGATGTCGGCGCAGTCGCGGTCGAGGCTAATGCAGCGGGCCATCAGTTGAACGTCCTGCTCTTGCAGGCAGGCGGTCGCGCAATGCTCGCAGGCGGCGATGCAGGCGTTGAGGGCGTCAAGCAGCGGTTGGTTTTGGGTGTGCATGGGGCTAAAGTTAGAAATAACTGAAAAAGAACTGTTTAGAGTGTACCAGCTTTCGGTTAGCCGGGTTAGGTAGAATCCGTTGCAAATCTTACACAATTCGGCCCTGAAGTCCAGGCGGGCCGGGTGGTCTTACTTCTTTACCAGCGTCATGCCGCACTTAGGACACTTGCCGGGCTGGTCGCTGGTCACTTCCGGGTGCATGGTGCAGGTGTAGGTAGCAGCCACGCCCGCGCCGGCTGGCTTGGCCGTGCTGTCGGTAGTGGCCGAAACCCTAGCAGTTGCGGTTTCAGCCGTCTTTTTCTGGTCGGAGCAGGCGGTGATAGAGAAGGTGAGGCTGGTCAGGGCCAGGCATGCAAGCAAGAGGTTTTTCATGGGGTTGAAAGTTGGTTGGTTAAAAAAGGCGCTGAACCGCAGCGACCGAACGGATTGGACGTTAACCACGGGCACTACATCTTCATGTTAGGGTCCATCGCAGGCTTTTTCATGTCCATGCCCGGCATGTTGGGGTCCATGCCGGCCATCGGGTCGGTGCCCTGGTAAAGGGCGTATTCGCTTTCGAGCAGATAAGCCCCGCTCACCACAACCCGGGCCCCGGCGGCGAGCCCGCTGGTAATGGCCACGGTCTGGTCGGTTTCGGGACCAGTCGTGACTTTCAAGCGGCGGAAGCGGCCCGTGGCTACCTGCTGCCACACGTAGCTGCCGTGGCTGTCGCGCAGCACCGCGCCCTGGGGCAGCGTCAGGGCCGTGGTGCTGGGGCCAGCCAGACGCACGTTGGCCTGCATACCGGGCTGTAGGCGGCCGGTGGGGTTGGCGAGCTGCACGCGCAGCAACGTCACCTTGCTGTTGGCTTCCAGCTCCGGGCTTAGGAAAATGACCTTGCCGGGATAGGAATCCGCGAATCCGGCCACCTGCACCCCAACCGTCTGGCCCATGCGGATGCCCGCTACTTCTTCGGGGTACAACTGCGCTTCTACCCACAGCGACGAGAGGTTGGTGAGCGAGACCAGCAGCGTGCCCTCGCCCACGTACTGCCCCTCCGTGATGCCGACGACCTGCACCAGGCCGCCCTGGGGGCTGTAGAAGGTGAGCGCGGCAGTGGGGCGGCCCGTGGCTGCTAACTGGCGAAGCTGCCCGGCCGACAGGCCCAACAGCCGCAGCCGTTGCCGGGCGCTGGCCACCAGGCGGCCGTATTGATTAACCGTTTCGCCCACCGCCCGCTGCTGGGCCAGGCTGAGCAGGTATTCCTGTTGCAGGGCTTGCAGCTCCTCGCTGTAGATGGACACCAGGGGCGCGCCCCGGCGAATGGGCTCCCCCGTCTGACGCACGAACAGCCGCTCGACGCGCCCGCTCACGCGGCTGCTGACGGTGCTGGTCTGGTTGGCGTCGGCTGTGAGCGTGCCGGTCAGCACCGTGCGGGCAGACTGGTCGGCCGCCCCAAGCGTGGCCACGCGCAGGCCTGCCAGCTGCATTTGCTGGCCGCTCAATGTGACTTCTGCCGCAGGCGTAGCGGCCATCTGCTGGCCAGCGGGCGTTGCCACCGGGTCGGCCTGCCGGGTGGCTTTTACCAGGTCCATCGAGCAGATGGGGCACTTGCCCGGCTCGTCGCGCACGATTTGCGGGTGCATGGGGCAGGTAAAATAGGTGCTGGCACTGGTTCCGCCGGAGGCGTTGGCCGCCTCGGGCTTGCTTTTCTGGCAGGCGGCTGCAAAAGCCAGCAGGCCAATGAATAGGGCTAAGGCAAGTAACCGCCCCGGCGCGGCGCGAAAGGGCAGGTTATTCATCACGGTAGTCGGTTTTAGCGGTTTGAACAAAGCCTTCGCTGTCTACCAGAAATTGGGCGTTGGCGGCCACGGCGTCCTGCTCGGTCAGGCCCCGCAGCACCTGCACTTGGTCGGCGCGGCGCTGGCCGGTCTGCACCGTCACGGCGCGAAACGCGCCGCCGTTGCGCACGAATGCGACTTGCCGGTTGCCGAGGTCCACCACGGCCGTGCGGGGCAGCCATAGGCCGCCGGCCGCCGGCACGCGCACGGTCCCGGTCAGCAAGGTGCCGCTACGCAGCCGGCCGCCGGGGTTAGCCAGCTCCACCCGCACGGCTCCCGTGCTGGCACCATCGCGGAAGAAGGGCTCCACCAAGCTGATGCGGGCGGTGAAGGCCCGTGCCGGGTTGTCTTCTGACACCACCCGGATGGGTTGGCCCACCCGCAGGGCCGCCAGCTCCTCTGGGCGGGGCTCGAAGACACCCCACACCTGCTTGGTGTTCACTACCCGAAACAGGGTTTGGCCGGCCGTGACGTAGGCGCCTTCGGTTAGCGTCAGGCCCGTTTGTGCCGAGGCGGCGGGCGCGGCGGCCATCGCCGGGGCACTGCTGCCCATTGGGTCACCGCTGGTTTGCGCCGCGGCGGTGGCCGGGGGCGACATGGAGGGGCCGGGTTGCAAGAGCTGCTCGACCACGTAGCCGGTGTAGGGGCTGTAAATAGCCACTTGGTACTGCGGCTGGTGGGTGGCGGCGGTCCGGTTGATTTGCGCGTCGGTCAACCCTAAAAGGCGGAGCTTCTGACGGGCACCCCGCAGCAGCGTCTGATTTTCGGCGTCGTTGGTGAGAATAAAAATCAGCTCCTGTTGGGCCGTGACGAGCTGGGGGCTGTAGAGTTCGAGCAGCTTCTGGCCCTTGGTGACAGGCTGGTAGTTGGCGCGCACCAACAGCTTTTCGACCCGCCCGCCAAAACGGGCGGCAATGATTTCTGTGCGGCGCACGTCGTACTCCACGCGGCCCGGTAGGGTCAGGTCGGCATCCGGTGCGCCGGGGGCTGGATGCACGGTGAGTTGCGACGACACCACCGTGGCGTTGGGGGATTGCAGCAGGTTGGTGAGCGTCCCGCCGGCCGCTGCGGGTGCGGCGCTGGCGCTGGGCTTTTTGACGAGGGCCATGCCGCAGATGGGGCAGTCACCCGGTTTTTCCCGAATGATTTGCGGGTGCATGGGGCAGGTGTACCGGTCCCCGGCCGCTACGGTCAGGGGGGCATCGGCGGCGGTTGTGGTGGCCGCCGTTTTGGGTTCCGACTGGCAGGCCCCGAGCAGCACGCTGACGGGCAGCACCAGCAGGGCCAGCCGCCACGGGCTATTGTTCCAGCTCTTTTTCATATGCTATCTGCTGGGTGAGTTGTTGTTGCAGCGCGTCCAGGTACTGAAGGCGCGTGAGTTTGAGAGTGGTCCAGGCTTCGAGCACCTGGAACAGCTGGCCGGTGTTCTGCTCGTAGGCCAGCATGGTGGCCTGGTAGCTGCGGCGCAGGGCCGGCAGGATGTGCAGGCGGTAGGCCTCCACCTGCTCCCGGCGTAGGGTCAGGTCAGTGCGTAGGCCAGCCAGCCGGCCGGCCGCGTCGTTGAGAATTTCCTCCCGCTGCTTGCGCAGGGCCTGCGTCTCGTAGCCGAGGGACGCGACGTTGGCCCGGTATTCCCGCGCCGCCCACGGCACCAGCGGCAGGCTGACGGAGCCCATGAGGGTGAACTGCGCCGCGCCCGTGCCCAAAAACGGCATGTGGTCGAACTGCACCCCGAAATCGGGTCGGCGGCGGCTAGCTTCCAGGGCCTGGTTGAGGCGCACCGAAGTTAAAGAGCGGTCCAGGCTGCGCACGTCACTGCGGCGGCTGGCCAGCGTGGCCGTATCGCCCACTGCCAAAGCCGGGAGCGGGGCCGACAACACGGCGGTATCAACCGCGAAGACCTGAGCGGGGGGACGGGCCATGAGCGTGTTGAGCGCAATCAGGTTTTGCTCGGCCAGCGCCAAGGCTTGGCGGTGGTCATTGAGGTGCATTTCCAGCCGCGCCTTGGCGTCGTAGATGCTCGGCAGCGTGGCCTGGTTGTAGGGGTAGCGGGCTTCGGCCAGCTTGATGAGAAAGCGCAGCAGCTCCTCGTTCTCGTCCAGCACCGCCAGCTTTTTGGTCAGCACGGCCTGTTGGTAATACAGGGTTTTGGCCGCGGCCCGCAGCTCCACCACCTTCACCTGCTGGTCGGCCTGCACCACGGCGGCCTGGCTGCTGAGGTAGTCGCGCCGGGCCCGCTGCTTGGCGGGGTTGGGAATCATTTGCTCCACCGACACGATGGCTTGGCCGCTGGTCTGGTTCGGGCCGCCGGAAAGCTCGCGGGCCCGGGCCGGACTGTAAGGCTTCATCCACACGCCGGCACTGACTTTGGGCGCTTCCCAACTGCTGGCCCCGGCCACGGCGGCCTCTTTGGCTTGCCTTTGGTAGGCAAACTGCTGCACGGCCGGGTTGCGGCGCTCCACGAGTTGCAGGACCGAATCGAGGGGCAGTACAACGGCCGGGGGCCGGGCCGCGTGCATGCCCAATGCCATTTTTTGGACCTGGGCCTGGGCCGACTGCCCGCCCGCCGCCAGCAGCAGCAAAACCAGGCGAATTTTAAACCAGTTGTTCATGAGGTGAAGCGGCCGGGACAGCGCCCCGGCCGGCGGTTAGTGGTGGACGGCGAGGACATCGAGTTTTCCGAATTTGCGCAGCTCGTACTCTTTGGTCATCAGGAAGATGAGGGGCGTAACGAGCAGAATGTGGGTGGCCGAGGTGAACACCCCGCCAATCATGGGCAGCACGATGGGCAGCATCACGTCGGAGCCCGTGCCCGTGGCCCACAGCACCGGCACCAGCCCGAACAGCGACACCGAGACGGTCATCAGCTTGGGCCGCAGCCGCTTGGCCGCGCCGTGAAACACGGCTTCCCGCAAGTCCTCGCGGGTGATGGTGGCCGAGTTGCCCTTCGCGGCCACTAGTTTCTGCATGGCGTCGTTAAGGTAAATGACCATGATGACACCCGTTTCCACGGCCAGCCCGAACAGGGCGATGAAGCCCACGGCCACCGCCACCGAGAGGTTCACGCCGTAGAAATACACCATGTAGGCCCCGCCAATCAGGGCGAAGGGAATGGTGATGAGGCTCATGAACGCCTCCCGGATGGAGTGGAACGCGAAGTACAGCGCCCCGAAAATGACGAGCAGCACCAAGGGCAGAATGAGCTTCAGCGTGCGCTGGGAGCTAATCAGGTTCTCGTACTGGCCGCTCCACTCCAGGTAGTAGCCCTGGGGCAGCTTGCTTTCCACGCCCTGCAAGTGCCGCATGGCGTCGTTGACGGTGCTGCCGAGGTCGCGCCCCCGCACGTTGAAGAGCACGGCCCCGCGCAGCTGGGCATTTTCCGAGTTAATCATCGGCGGCCCTTCGGCGTAGCGGATGGTGGTGACGGCCGACAGCGGCACCGGCCCGTAGCCGGCCGTCTGAATGGGGATGCGCCGGATGGCGGCCAGGCTGTTGCGGTAGTCCTGGGCCAAGCGCACGTTGATGGCGAAGCGGCGGCGACCTTCCACGGTGCTGGCGATGGGCGTGCCGCCGAGGGCCGTTTCCAC
>JAYULN010000190.1:0-13377 GCA_043763525.1 Hymenobacter sp. | reverse complement strand
CCCTCCCCCAGCCCGAATTTCGCCACGAAGCCTACCGCCTCGTCCCCATCCGCTACGAAGACCGGGAGGCCATTCGTACCTGGCGCAACGCCCAGCTTGAAGTGCTGCGCCAGGCCGAACCACTGAGCTCGGCGCGGCAAGAAGCTTATTTTCAGACGGTAGTGCTGCCGCTGTTCGGACAGGACCAGCCGGGGCAGCTGCTGTTCTCGCTGTTCCATAATGACGAATTGGTGGCTTACGGCGGCCTTGTCCACATTTCCTGGCCCGACCGCCGCGCCGAGGTTTCCTTCCTCGCCGACCCGGCGCGGGCGGCCGCGCCGGAAACCTACCGGAACGACTTCCGGGCGCACCTGCGCCTGCTGGGCCAGGCCGCTTTCGAGGGCCTGAAATTCAACCGCTTGTTCACCGAAACTTATGACATCCGCCCGGCCCACGTCGCCATTCTGGAAGCGGCCGGTTTTCGGCTCGAAGGCCGGCTGCGGCAGCATGTGCAGCTAGCGCCGGGTACTTTTGCCGACTCACTGATGCACGGCCAGCTGGCCGCCGACTATGCCACAGCCTTTAGCTCTGCTCTTTAAACGAATTTTCATCAGCGGCGGAGCCGGCGTGATTGGCCAGGAAATGACGCGCCGCCTGGCCGCTTTGCCCGCCGATATCGAGGTGCTGGTGGGCGACATCAAGCCCCGACCCGCCGATTTTCCGGCCCGTTTTCGGTACCGCCAGGGTGATTTGAACTTCCTGACTGAGCAGGAAATCGGGGCCTTCGCGCCCGATTTGTTCATTCACCTGGCCGCCACCTTCGAACGCTCCACCGAAACTTACGGCTTCTGGGAAGAGAATTTCCAGCACAACGTACGCCTCAGCCACCACCTGATGACGGTGCAGAAAGACCTGCCCACGCTACGCCGCGTGGTGTTCGCCTCCAGCTACCTCATCTACGACCCGGCCCTCTATACCTTCGCCGAGGTGCCGGCCCAGCCCCGCGCCCTGCGCGAAACCGACCCCATTCTGCCCCGCAACCTGACGGGCATGGCCAAGCTGGCCCACGAAATCGAGCTGCGCTTTCTCGACACGTTTCGGGCGGCGCAGTTCAGCACCGTGGCCCCGCGCATCTACCGCGGCTACGGGCGCAACGGGCGCGACATCACCTCGCGCTGGGTGCGGATGCTGCTGGCCGGCGAGGAAATCACGGTGTATGGCGCGGAGTCGTTTTTCGACTACCTCTACGCTGCCGACACGGCCGAGGGCCTGCTCCGCCTGGCCGCTGCCGAGGCGGTTACCGGCCTCATCAACCTGGGCACCGGCCGCGCCCGCCGCGTGGCCGACGTGGTGGATGTGCTGAAGCAAAACTTCCCGGCCATGCGGGCCAACTACGTGGCTTCCGACATTCCGTTTGAAGCCTCGCAGGCCGATATGACGGCCTGGAGCCAGGTCATCGACTGGCTGCCGCCGACCACGCTCGAAGTAGCCATTCCCGAAATTATCGCCTTCGAGCGGGCGCGGATGGGCATTGCGGATTCCTCCGAATCTTCGGCTGCCAAAGCCCCCGGCCACGTGCTCATCAACAGCCTCGCGGCCAAAGTGCCGCTGGCCGAAGCCGTGCAACACGCCGCCAAGCGCCTCAACCCCAGCATTAAAGTCATTGGTGGCGACCTTAATCCGCAGGCGCTGGGCTTTCATTTCACGGATGCGAGCTGGGTGATGCCGCCCACCACCGACCAGCACCTGCCCGACATCATCCGCCACTGCCAGGCCCAGGGCATCGCCCACATCATCCCGACGCGCGACGGCGAGCTGGCCTTCTGGAGCCGGCACCGCACCGACCTGGCCCAGGCCGGCATCGCCGTGCTGGTGAGTGCCCCCGAAGCCGTGCATCGCTGCCTCGACAAGCTCGAATTTGCCGCGTTCGGCCAGCAGGCCGGGCTGCCCGTCATCCCCACCAGCCTCAGCATCGACTCGCTGGCCCCCGATGCGGTGCCGCTGCCCCCCACCGCTGGCTTTGTGGTGAAGGAGCGGCACGGGGCCGGCTCGCTCAGTCTGGGCCTCAACCTGCCCTACGCCGCCGCCGTTGCCCACGCCCAAACCCTGGAAGAACCCATCTTCCAGCCCTTCATCGCGGGCCGCGAAATCAGCGTGGATGGGTACGTGAGCCGCGCGGGCCGCGTCCACGGCCTGGTAGCCCGCACCCGCGATGTGGTGGTGCGCGGCGAGTCGCAGGTAACAACTACCATTGAGAACCCGGCACTACTGGCCCGCCTCACGCCCATCGTCGAAAAACTGGGCCTTTACGGCCCTTTCGTGCTACAAGCCCTGCTCACCGACTGCGGCGGCCTGCACCTCATCGAGTGCAACTGCCGCTTCGGCGGGGCTTCCACGCTGGGCATCGCGGCGGGGGTCGATTCGTTTTTCTGGTTTTTGCAGGAAGCCGCCGGGGCCGACTTGAGCCAGTTTCCGTTTCGACCGGCGGCGGGGCCGCTGCGCCAGGTGCGTGCGGCTGTGGACGTGGTAACGCCAGTTTTGGCCACCTGAACGTCATGCTGAGCTTGCCGAAGCATCTCTACCGCTTCGTTACAATGGTTTTGATTACTACTGCGGTAGAGATGCTTCGGCAAGCCCAGCATGACGTTCACTTTTAGTCATTATCTCCCTGAGCATTATGCCCGTCCTCGTTTTCGACCTTGATGACACGCTGTACCCCGAGCTGAGCTACGTGCATAGCGGTTTCCGGGCCGTGGCGGCATTTTTGAGCCCGCTGCTGGGCGTGCCGGCCGAAACTTTAGCAGCGGGCATGATAGCCGGGGAAGCCACCCAGGGCCGGGGGCAAGTCTTTGATAACGTGCTGCGCCAGCACGGCCGTTGGAGCAAGGCGCTGGTGGTCGCCTGCCTGCGCACCTACCGCCAGCATCGGCCTAAGCTAACGCTCTATCCCGATGCCGAGCGTTGCTTTGCCTGCTTCGCCGACTGGCCGCTCTACATCGTAACCGACGGCCACAAAGAGGTGCAGGCCCGCAAAGTGGCGGCGCTGGGGCTGGCCGGCCGGGTGCGCCACGCCTACCTCACCAACCGCTACGGCCGCCACCGCGCCAAGCCCGACCCGCACGTATTCGAGCTGATTTGCCGGCGCGAGGGCGTACTGCCCCAGCAGGTTATTTACGTGGGCGATAACGTCCGCAAAGATTTTGTGGGCATCAAGCCGCTGGGGTTTGGCACCGTGCGCATCCTGCGGGGCAACTACGCCCACCTGGCAGCCGATTCGGCACACGAAGCCGCCTGTAGCATTCACACGCTGGATGAATTAACCGTGGAATTGTTAGAAACCTCATTTTACCAAACGTCAGGTATGCAGCGCTAATCAGGCGACTTGTTGACTGGTTTAAAACATCGGTTAATACCCTTTGCTGAATTGACTTAAAGACATTGGTGGACGTTTAAAGCACCCTTATCGTAAACTACTATTCTGGCGATTGCCCCAGTCCATTTCGCCGACGCTCTGCACGCTGTTGGCGCACTTCCCGCTGATGCCGCACGTCAATTTGTGGGCGTAAGTTGCGTGTTTGCAGACCGTCTAGGTATGCGCCGGCTTCGATTAGCAACTCCTCAATGTGGGCTTCGATTTCGGGGAAAGGATGCCCGCTGACCAAGCGCAACTCCGCCACGCGCTTCCCACTACCCATCGCTTCGTTCTGCCACGCCAAGGCATACACATGCCACTTGCTCGAATCAACCACCATGCCCCCGAAATGAGGTTGGATGATGACGGCCAGGTACATTTCATCCCGTTGCCAATCAATGCGCCGCTCTTCAAAACCGAGGTTATTGGGTCCCCAGGGCCGCTGGCTCTCCCCGTCGCGGTCGCGGGTTAACACGGTGTGATGCGCGGCGGCAAATTGCGCCAATTGCGTGTCTATCCGGGCGAATACACTCATGTCCACAAATTAACCGACGATTGTGATGGCAAGGTAGAACGCTCATTACACTATTCAACAAAAGAAGTCCCGATAACAAGCGGTGGCAGCCCCCTTCAGCTAGGAACGAGTTTAAAAAACTCGTTTACCTTTCAAAGTTTAGAAAACGAGCATATCGGATAAGTTTCGTAAACGCTGAAGGACCAACCACCATGCACGGACATCGACCAAAAATGGGCGGGAGGGCGCCTGCCGCAAGCAGGCTTGCTGAAAACGCGCTTACTTGCTCCGGGCGCTACCTTTGCGGCTCGCTTTGACTAGTTCTGAAATGACCGAAATATCAATTGGCGGCCGCCTCATCGGGCCGGCGCACAAGCCGTTTATTATCGCCGAAATGTCGGGCAACCACAACCAGAGCCTGGAACGAGCCCTGGCCCTCGTGGATGCCGCCGCCGCCGCTGGCGTCGATGCCCTCAAGCTCCAGACCTACACTGCCGATACCATTACGATGGACACCGGCTTCGCCATCGACGAGGAAGGCCAGTCGCTGTGGGAAGGCAAGAACCTGTACAAGCTCTACGAAGAAGCCCACACGCCGTGGGCGTGGCATGCCGAACTATTTGCCCGCGCCCGGCAGCATGGCATGTTGGCCTTCAGCTCGCCGTTTGATGAGACGGCGGTTGATTTTCTGGAGACGCTGGACGTGCCGGCTTACAAAATTGCGTCGTTTGAAAACGCCCACTGGCCGCTGCTGCGCAAGGTAGCCGCCACCGGCAAACCCGTGATTGTGAGCACCGGCGCGGCCACGCTGGCCGAAATCGACGATGCCGTGCGGGTGCTGCGCGAGGCCGGCTGCCGCGAGCTGGTACTGCTGAAATGCACCAGCACCTACCCTTCTTCGCCCGCCAATACAAACCTGCGCACCATCCCGGTGCTGGCCGAAACCTTCGGCTGCCCCATTGGCCTGAGCGACCACACCATGGGCGTGGGCGCGAGCGTAGCCGCCGTGGCCCTGGGGGCCTGCGTCATCGAAAAGCACTTCACCCTGAGCCGCGCCGAAGGCGGCGTGGATTCGGCCTTTTCGCTGGAGCCGCATGAGCTCAAAAGCCTGGTCGAAGAAACCGAGCGGGCTCACCAGGCGCTGGGCACAGTGCAACTCTGCATCCAGACGGGCGAGGAAAAAAGCCGACTCTATAAGCGAAGCATCTATGTGGCCAAGCCCATTGCGATGGGCGAAGAATTTACGGCCGATAACCTGAAAATCATTCGCCCCGGCGACGGCCTCTGGCCCCGGCATTGGGACGTGGTGCTGGGCCGCAAGGCCGCCAAAGACCTGAAGTCCGGCACCCCGCTCACCTGGGAGGCGCTGTAATGCCGGCGCGGGAATTGCCTTTGGTGGACCGCCTGCGCGACATTTTGCAGCTGCGTTTCACGGCGGTGTTTGCGGGGTTGCCGGCGGCGGCGC
Source organism: Hymenobacter sp. (assembly GCA_043763525.1). GTDB lineage: Bacteria > Bacteroidota > Bacteroidia > Cytophagales > Hymenobacteraceae > Hymenobacter. The sequence continues at coordinate 8,007 of JAYULN010000190.1, read as the reverse complement.
TGGCCAGCATCTCGCCGGCCAACCCGCTCAAGCGCCTGGCGCGGGTGCTGGGCTACGCGGGTTTGCGGCTGGTGGGCAACCTCTTTCAGCCGCTGAAAAACGCCGACGACCTGCACGGCAAGGTCTGGCTTTACGTGGTGAGTGCCAACAATTACGACGCGCTGGCATTCATCAACCAAGCCCGGCCCGATGCCGTGCTGGTGGCGGGCCAGGCGAAGAACATCGGCCGCTATAATTCGGCGGTAAACCGCTTGTCGCTGCGCCGCAAAGTACTGTATTACTGGCAGTTTCCTTCGGTTTTTTTGGGTTTGCTGCGCTCCGAAGGCCGCCGGGCCTGGCGGTTTTTCGATTTCATTTTCTACGCCATCGGATACTACGAGGTGTACCGCCGGGCCTTGCGCCACTACCGGCCGCGTGCCGTAATTTTCTCCAACGACCACAACGACGACACTCGCTCGCTGCTGCTGGCCTGCCAGGCCGAAGGCGTGCCCACCGCCTACGTGCAGCACGCCAGCGTGAGCACCTATTTCCCACCCCTGGGCTTCGACCTGAACCTGCTGGAAGGCCAGGACGCGCTGGACAAATACCGCCTCTGCGGCCCCGTGCGGGGCAGCGTGGAGTTGGTGGGCATGCCCAAAGCCGATGCTTTCCTCGGCGTGAAAAACACCCAGCCGTTCATCCAAAGCGTAGGCGTGGCCTGCAACGTCCACGACCCGGTGCCGGCCCTGCTCGCCGCCCTGACTTTCCTGATGCGGCAGCTGCCGGAGCTTACGTTCACGCTGCGCCCCCACCCCAGCGACCGGCGCGATTTCAGCACCCTGCGGCGCAAGCTGCCCGCGCTGCAATGGTCGGATGCGCGGCAGGAAAACGTATTCGCCTTTTTGCAAAAGCACGATGCCCTGGTTGCCGCCGACACCTCAACGCATTTGGAGGCGACGGTGCTAAATCTGGTGAGCATCTACTACCAGTTCGGGCCTAATCCACACATCAACGACTACTACGGCTACGTTGCCCACGGCCTGGTCGATAATGCCCCTGATTTGGCGGAACTGGCTGATTTACTGCGTAAGTACCAGCAGCACAAGCCCCTCGACCACTTCCGTCGCGCCGGCTACTACAATGCCCCCATCGGCACGCCCCACGAAGGCCACAGCCAGGAGCTGGCCGCGGCTATTTTGACTGCTTGGCTGGGTTAATTCCACTCGTTATTTACATCTCTTTCCAACCTTTGTTCGCGCCTGTATGTCGCTTTTTATCGCCCTCGCGGTTCCTGAATTTCGACGGATTGGTTTTGGCAAAACGCCCCTGATTTGGTTGCTGCTGTTGGCTTCTGGCTTATCGGCGGCGGCGCAACAATCATTGCCCGGCTCGGGCAATGCCCTCACCTTCAATGACTACAGCAGCTACGTTGCCTGTGGCAGCAGCAACCGCGGCATTACCCGCGAGGTGACGGTGGAGGCCTGGGTAAAAACCACGAGCAGTGCCTACCAGTGGGTAGCGGGCAAGTACCTGAATTCCAATTTTGAAGAGAAGGACTTTCACTTGTACACTACGGGCGGCGCGGCGGGCTTCAACGGGCGCAATGGGTCGGGGGACCGTACATGAGCTCGGGCCTCTCCCGCACCCGCGTCGACGACGGGCGCTGGCACCTGCTCACAGGCGTATGCAACGTGAGTACCTGACAGATTTACGTGGATGGGGTGCGGGGAAACACCGGCGTGTACTCTTCATCAAGCTCAGACCTGACCACCACCACGCAGCTGGTAATTGGGTGCTACAACGTGCAAAGCGGCCAATTTTTCGCTGGTGAAATTGATGAGGTGCGCGTGTGGCGCATTGCCCGCGACGAAGGCCAGATTCGCAATTACATGTGCAAGAAGTTCGATACCGCGCCCCAGGCCTTGGTGGCGTATTACCGCTTCGACCAGACGGGCACCGCCGCCGTGGCCGACGACGGCACGATGCCCGTTGCCGGCACGCTGGTTAACCTCAGCAGCAATAACTGGCACCTTTCCGGGGCCCCGCTGGGCGATGTTAGTGCCAGCCTTTACCAAAGCACCTGGCCGGCGGGCACCCGGCTGCCGCTGGCCACCCTTTCCGGCGATTCGGCCATTGTGAGCACCATTTCGGCCTCCACTCGCGGGGTGCAGCTGTACGTGGTGAACGGCGCGCCCTCCATTGCGCCGCCGGGCGCGGCAGCCACCGATTACGTTGGCGTTTTCACGGTGGGCAACACCCCGGCGGCCAGCACTTACGCGCTTCGCCCGCGGCCCCGCACCGGGCCAGCCTGCCGCAATGTCTTCGTGCGGCCCAGCAACGAGCTGGCCTGGACGCTGCCCACGCCACCACCAACCACCACTACTTCATTACTCATAACCAGCGCCTTGTATCGGGGCGAGCACCTACTTACGCCGGATATTGCGGTGCCCGTTGCCATTGCCGGCGACTCGGTGCTGTGCGGCGGGGCCCGCACCCAGCTCAGCGTGGTGACGGCCGGGGCAGCTACTTACCGCTGGAACACCGGGGCCACCTACGGAACTGGCTGCACGGTAACCGACCGCCGCGAAGTGCGCCTGAATTCCGCCGTCGCGCCGCCCGCTTTCACGCTGGGGGCCGATACCACGCTCTGCGACGGCGACCAGCTGCTGCTGCAAGGCCCGGTCGGCGCGGGCCTGCGCTACCAGTGGTCCGACGGCTCGGACAGCCGCCAGCTGCTGGTGCAAGCGGCCGGCCGCTACACCTTGCGGGTGCTGACGACCTGCGGCGAACAAAGCGCCACCCGGAGTGTGACCACGCGCTCCTGCGTATCGGTGCCCAACGTAGTAACGGCCAACGCCGACCGCAAGAACGATTCTTTTGCCGTGCAGGGCCTGCACCAGGGCTGAGAGCTGGCGGTGTTTAACCGCTGGGGCCGGTCGGTTTTTCAAACTGCCAATTACCACAACGACTGGGGTGCCGATGCCGCGCCGGGGCTGTACTACGTGCTGCTGCGCCGGCCCGCTACCGGCTACCAGTACAAGGGCTGGGTCGAAGTGCTGCGCTAACCCACTGGCCCCCGGCCTACCTTCGTGCCCATGGCTGCTCCTGTTTCTGCTGCGCTACTTCCGGCAATTGCCGCCATTCCGGTAACTTCGGAAATGCGGCTGGCGTATGTGCTGCGGCATTTTCGGCGGGCGTATGCCGATGTACCCGACGTGAGCATTGGCTACGCGGGTTCCGGGGCGGCTGTTACGGTGGCCGACGGGGCCGACCGTTTTTTCGAGCAGCACGCGCCTTATCCTGCCGCGCCTAACTTCCGTGACTGGGCGGGCCAGCATGTTCCTTTTTTCTTCGATAGCCAGCCCGAGGCACCGCTGTTGCAGCTGAGCGCGGGCCGGGCCGGCATTGGGGCCGATATCATCGCGGCGGCGTTTTACCTGCTCAGCGGCTGGCAGGAATATTTCTCTGAAGTGCGCGACCGGCACGGACGCTTCCCTTACGCGGGCAGCGTGCAGCAGCAGCACGGGTTTGTTGATTTACCAGTGGTCAATTACTACTTCGATGTGCTGAAAACGGCGGTGGAACACGTAACCGACCGGCCGCTGCGGCCCCGGCGCTGGGCAGGCGGGGCAGCCTGCGCCGCCTTCATCAGCCACGACATCGACAACCTGCGCAGCGCCTGGAAAGCCCCCGCCAAAGCCGCACTCAAACAAGGGCAGCTGGCGAAATTTGGCCAATTACTATGGCAGCACGCCACCCGGCCCGATTCCTGGAACAACCTGGAAACCGTGGCCGCCACCACGGCCGCATACGGTGCAAAGTCCACCTTTTTCATCCTGCCCGAACACCGGCCGGCGGCCGATAGCACCCCGAATGCGGACTACGAAATTGGGCCGAAACTCCTTCAGCGGCTGGAGAAACTTCGGGAACTTGGCTGCGAAATCAACATGCACGGCAGCATCGGCACGGCCACTAATGCCCGGCACCTGGTAGCTGAGGCCGCATATTTAGCGCTGGCTACCCCAGGCCTGCGCTTTCATTACCTGCGCTGGGAACCCCGCCTAACGCCCGCGATTGTGGACGGAGCCAAGCAGATTATTTATGACTCGACGCTGGGCTTTGCCGAGCATTTTGGCTTTCGCCACTCCTACTGTCACCCTTTCTACCCCTTCAACTTTGCCACCGGCGGCGTGCATACTTTTCTGGAAATACCGCTCAACGTGATGGATGCCACCCTGCACCATCCCAACTACTTACAGCTGGCAGCCGGGGAAATTATGCCGGCCCTGCGCCCCATGCTGGCCGAAATCGAGAAGTTTGGCGGGGTCGCAACCGTGCTTTGGCACAACGACCACTTCGACCCGGCCAATACCGTAACCGGCCCGCGGCAATTCGCCGAAATTATGCAGCACCTCCGGGCGCACGGCGCGGCATTTCTCACCGGAAGCCAGATTGTGGCCGAACTTTGAGGCAGCACATATTTCATTCAGCTAGTGCCCGTCGGACGACGCACCAGCTCAAGCATGTGCTACACTCATTCACTCCCTCACTCAGTCACTCTTTTGGGCATCGTTCAGCGCCAGGGCATCCGCAACACCCTGATTTCCTACGTCGGGCTGGCCATTGGCTTTGCCAACACCATTCTGGTGCTGCCCCGGCTGCTCTCGCCCGCCCAAATTGGCCTCACGGCTACGGTATTGGTGCCGCTGGCCACCATTGGAGCGCAGGTAGCCTCTTTTGGCTTTGCCAATGCGGGCATTCGGTACTTTCCGTTTTTTCGCAATCAGGGCCGAAACCACGCCGGCTTTTTTCCGCTGCTGCTGGGGCCGCCGCTCATCGGGTTTGTGGTAGTAGCGCTGCTGATGTGGGCGGGCAAGCCGCTGCTGCTGCACTGGTACGCCAAGGACGATGCGGCCCTGCTTTCGCCCCATTACCTGGCTGCTATTGGGCTGGCGGGCTGCATCATGCTGGGTTCCTTGCAGGATGCATATTTGCGCTCGCTGTTTCACACATCCTTTTCCTCGTTTTGCCAGGAAATCCTGTTGCGGCTGATGCTGGTGGGGGCCGCCGTGGCCTTCAGCCAGGGCTACCTGAGCTTCCACGGCTTTGTGCTGGCCTACGTGGGGGCCTATGCGGTGGTGGCGGTGCTGCTGGCCATTTACCTGGCGGCCATCGGCGAGTTGCACCTGCGGCCCACGCGAGCGGCTTTGCGCATAAAACCGCTCCGCGAAATGCTGGGTTTCGGCGCGTTTGTGCTGCTCAGCAATATCTCGGGCACGGTGCTGCTCAACATCGACAGCCTGATGGTGGGCACCAAAATCAGCCTGGCGGCGGGCGGTATCTACCTCATTGCCACCAATGTGAGCACGGCCCTGGTCCTGCCCTTTCGGGCACTGTACAAAACAGCTTTTTCGCTCATCGCCGAGTACTGGAAAGAAGGCGACATGGCGAAAATGGCCGACTTCTACCGGCGCAGCACCCGCATCAATACCTTGCTGGGGTGCTACCTGGCCCTGGGCATCGGCCTGAATCTGCCCTTCATCTACGGCCTCATTCACCGGCCCGAGTACGCCGCCGGCACCACGGCCGTGTTGCTGCTGCTGGCCGGCCGGCTCTTCGACGGCATTACGGGCGTCAATGGCATCATCGTGGCTACCTCGCCCCGCTACCGGTTCGATTTGGTGTTCAACATCTCCCTCGCCGCCGCCGTGGTAGTCCTCAACTGGATTTTGATTCCCTGGCTGAACCTGGCCGGCGCGGCCTTGGCCTACTGCATCGCGCTGGTCAGCATCAATACGGCCCGAACGTGGTTTGTGTGGCGCAACTACGGCATGCAGCCTTTCGATGGGCGCATTGCCCGCATTCTGACCGTGGCGGCCGTGGCCGGCCTGGTAGCCTGGGGGCTGCCCGCAACCGGCAATGCATGGCTCACGCTGCTGTTGCGCGGCGGCGTACTCACGGGGCTGTATGCGGTTGGGGTGCTACTCACCGGCACCGCGCCGGAAGCCACCGCCGCCTGGGCCAGGCGGCGCGGCCGTCACCTCACCCCCTAACCGCTGCCGGGCACGGCTCCTTTCCTCTGGGAGAGCGGGCACCGCGTTGGAGCCAAAAGTGAAGAGTGAAGAGTTGAATCCAAGCTGGAACCGGCCTTCAACTCTTCCCTCTTCACTTTAAACTGCTGTAGGTGCCGTTAGCAACAGCCGCCCGGTAGCGCATCGGCCTTCGCCGCAGTTGCCGGAGCCGTTCCGCAGTCGAAAATCCCGAAGTGCTGGCTGGTATCGCCCAGCACCCGAAAATGCTCGGCGTAGCGCGTCTGTTCCACCATGGCGGCGGTATTGCCGCAAACGAGCATGGGGCGGCCGGTTTCAAACGTGTGGTGGTCATCCAGCACAAACTGATTAGGCTGGCAGGGCACGGTGCCCAGGTAAGTAGCCACCTGGCCGTGGTCTTCGCACTTGTCTTCGAGGTCGAGCTTGAAGGCACGCACGGTGAGCGAGTAGAAGCCAATGTTGCCCACTTTGGCCTCGATTTCGGGGTTGTTGATGGTGAGGCGGCGGCTGCTCATCAGGCGGTAGTCGTTCACGTTCAGCTTCAGCAGCAGGCGGCGAAAATCCTCGGTATATAGGGCCCCGCTCAGGCACTCGCCGTACAAAACGGGGTCCTGGCGCAGGGTTTCGGGCACGCGGCGGTCGGCAAATACGTCGGCGATAAACAACTCGCCGCCGGGCTTCAGCACCCGAAAAATCTCGCGGTAGGTGGCTTCCTTATCGGTGCTCAGGTTAAGCACGCAGTTGCTCACCACCAGGTCCACGCTGTTGTCGGGGATGTTGGCCGATTTGAGGTCTTCGATGTAGCCGTGGCGGAATTCGACGTTGGGCCGGGCATAGCCGAACTTTTCGGTGTGAAAACCGATGTGGCGGCGGGCCACGTCGAGCTGTTCTTCGGTCATATCCACGCCAATAACGTGGCCGTTTTCGCCCACTAGCTTGGAGAGCAAATAGGCATCGCGGCCCGAGCCGGAGCCCAGGTCGAGCACCGTGAGGCCTTCGATAGCTTCGGGAATGCACACGCCGCAGCCGTAGTATTTCTCCAGCACCTCGGGTTCCAACTGGGCCAGAATGCGGCGGTGAGCCAACGGAATATCGTCGGTGCAGCAGGCGTTGGTGAGCAGGTCCTGGCTGGTTTGGAGCTGGGTGCCGTAGTAATCCTGGACTTGGGCGCGGGTGTCGGGGGAAGCCATCTGAGCGTTTATCGGAGAGAGTTGTGAGAAAGAATACGGCGTTGCGGCAATAACTGGTTTGCCCTGCGGTTGTTCTTTCTCCGCAAAATACGCGCTACGCCCCCACCAGCACCGGCCGCTCCTCGCTCACGCGCTTTGGGGCCGGCCCGTCCTGGTGCATTTCGCGGTAGAAGAAGGCGAAGATGAGCGGAAAAATCAGCAGCGTGAGCACCGTAGCCGTTACCAAGCCGCCAATCACCACAATGGCCAGCGGCTTCTGCGTTTCGGAGCCGATGCCGGTACTAAGCGCGGCCGGAAACAGGCCAATCATGGCCATGAGGGCCGTCATCACCACGGGGCGCACGCGCGAGGCCACGCCCAGGCGCAGGCTGTCGGCCAGGCTCATTTTCTTCCGCAGGTTTTCCTTGAACACCGTAATCAGCACGATGCCGTTCTGAATACATATCCCCAGCAAGGCGATGAAGCCGATGCCGGCCGAGATGCTGAAGTTCACCCCCGTAATGTGCAGCGCCGCGATGCCGCCGATGAGCGCAAACGGCACGTTGGCCAGCACCAGAGCGGCGTCCTTGCCGTTGCCGAAGGTGATGAACAACAGAATGAAAATGATGACCAGCGAAACCGGCACCACTTGGCCCAGCCGCTTGGTGGCCCGCACCTGGTTCTCAAACTCGCCGGCCCACTCGATGCGATAGCCCTTGTCGAGCTTGATGGTCTGGTCCATCTTTTTTTGGGCCTCGGCGATGGTCGAGCCCATGTCGCGGTCGCGGATGGAGAACTTCACCGCGATA
>JAYULN010000189.1:0-5527 GCA_043763525.1 Hymenobacter sp. | reverse complement strand
CCAAGTCGACGCTGGTGAAAGTGCTGTTCGAGCCCCGCCCGCAGCTCGAAGACTCCCTCACCTACGACATCACGTCCTGGGCGCTGCCCTATGCCTTTGGGGTGAAAGCCTACGCCCTGGCCGGCCGCCTCGATGCCTCGGGCACCGCCCCGAATGCCGCCATGGTAAAAGGTAGCGCCGCCGCCACCGAGCGGCCCTACGCCTACCTCGCCCGCTGGAACAGCCTCCAGGACGTGCGCTTCCTGAGCCGCCTGCTGCAACAGAAAGTGAAGGTGCGCTACGCCGAAAAAGCGTTTGAGTCGGAAGGCCAGCAGTACGCGCCCGGCACGCTCGTCATCGCCCGCACCGGCAACGAGGCGCTGGGCGCACGGTTCGACCAGCTCGTGCGCGCCCAGGCCGACTCGGCCGGCACCCAGGTTACGGCCGTGAAATCGGGATTCTCCACCACCGGGCGCGATTTGGGCTCGGGCACAGTGCATTTTGTGAAGCAGCCCACCGTGGCCGTGGTGGCCGGCCCCGGCATCGATGCCACCGCTTTTGGCGAGGTATGGCACTTCTTCGAGCAGCAGCTGGGCTACCCGCTCACGGTGCTCGGCTCCGACTACCTCGGCCGGGTTGCGCTCCAGAAATACGACGTGCTGATTCTGCCCAACGGCAATTATTCCGACATCTACTCCGATAAATCCCTCGAAAGTCTTAAAGCCTGGGTGCGCGACGGCGGCCGCCTCATCGCCCTCGAAGGCGCGGCCAGGTTCCTGGCCAACAAAAAAGATTTCCTCCTCAAAACCAAAGCCGTCGATTCCGTCGCCATCAAAAAGGAGGAAAAAGCCAACCCCTACAGGCTCCTGCGCCGCTACGGCGACTCGGAACGCGAAGAAACCGAGGACGTGGTGCAGGGCAGCGTGTACCGCGTGCAGCTCGACAACACCCACCCGCTGGCCTTCGGCTACGGCAACACCTACTACGCCCTGGTGCGCAACCCGCTCAACTACCGCTTCCTAGGCAAAGGCGGCTGGAACGTGGGCGTTATTAAGAAAAACAGCTATTCGGCCGGCTTCACCGGCACTAAAGCCCGCAAGGAGCTCACCGATACCTTCGTGGTCGGCACCCAGGAGTTGGGCCGTGGCGAAATCGTGTACTTAGGCGACAACCCGCTATTCCGGGCCTTCTGGCAGGGCGGAAAGTTGTTGTTTGGCAACGCGGTTTTTCTGGTCGGGCAGTAGACTAGACGAAAGCAGAACGTCATGCTGAGCTTGCCGAAGCATCTCTACCACACAAGTAATTTAATTTACTGCTGCAATAGAGATGCTTCGGCAAGCCCAGCATGACGTTCTTTAGGGTTACAGCGCCAACGCTACCTTCACCGCTTTCGGCAGCGAGGCCCGCACCAGCTCATACGAATGGTCAATCAGCTCGCGGAGCTGGCCTTCCGGAGCACCGGTGCCGATGAGCACCGTGTTCCAGTGCTTCTTATTCATGTGGTAGCCGGGCTGCACGTAGTCATACACCTCACGCAGCTCGGCAGCACGCTCGGGGTCACATTTTAGGTTGATGCTGCCGAAAGTGTCGATATCCGTCAGGGCGAATACCTTGCCGCCGACTTTGAACACCAGGGTTTCGGGGCCGAAGGGCGTTTCCTCGGTTACGCCGGGTTTCAGCAGGCAATAATCGCGGAAATCCTCGATGTTCATCAGTGCGTGAACGCCGGGATTACATAGCGGAACAGCATCACCACCAGGCACACGAGGAACATCGCCAAGCTGAGCTTATTGATGAAGTGCATGGTTTTGAGGTTGAAGTTATTCTTGCGGCTGGGGTCGTTGCGGCGGAAATAATAGCCGAGCACCGGGCCAAAGTTGAAGAGGTTTTTACCGTTCATGTCGGGGCGGGTTTGGGTTCAGAAAGGTAACACTTGGCGCGGCAGAATGATTTGTAACGCGGCTTGCTTTCCGTCGCCACCGTCTTGCCTGGAGGCTTGAGTGGCAGCAGGCGCAGTGCCAGTAAGCACATGTACTTTTGACCAAATTCAACCCGACGCACTCATGGAACCCAAACGCTATCCACGACAACTTTCGCGCGGGGCCAACAACGCGGCCATTGCTATTTCCGAAACGGAAGCAGGCAAATTATTCGGCGAGGATACCCGCTCTGACATTGGCTCCGAAGCCGAAAAAATGCGTTTCGCTAACGAGGCAAATGGGCTGGTGGTCAAATTTCTTCGTCTGGAAACCAACGAAGCGCTTGGCACCGACATGTTGGTAATGGAGCGTATTTATCCGATTGATTTTCGGGCTTACGAAGTGGAAATGCGGGAAATTTGGTTCGACGTATTTGCCGACGAATTACAAGCCCTACACAAGGCCGGCTTCGTGCATCGCGACTTGCTGCGTCCTTCCAACCTACCCGGCGACCGCTACGATAACATCCTACTCACGCAACAAGGACTGCGCCTGATTGACGTAGGTATTTCCGTCTTGCAACGGCAGGTTGGCGAGTCGTTTTTCCGAGCCTACGTGCAGCGGGAGCTGGAGGAGTTGGCGCTGTTTCGGACGTTTTTTCTGGGGCGGTAAGTACACGCATCGCCAACCACTTCGCGATGGGTATACCTAAAAGCCGCACAACTATCCGGTTTCCCGCGCTACGATTTTAAGAATCCAAAGCCGTAGACCATTGGTTGCAACTTCTCCGTGAGGGCTTTGTAGGCTGATTGAAACGGCTGAAAAGATGCCGGGATAAAATCGCCGCTGGCGTTCCGGGCTTCCAGGGCTTTACGCACCTGGTACCAGCCTACATCGGGTCGATTGAGTTTCAGCTCATCCCGCACGTTGCGGGCATCGGTGTGGGCGAAGTAAGCCTGCCACAACTTTTTGCCTTCTGCTAACACGGCCTGCGCGTTGGCGCTAAAAATTTTGTCAGCCATGTAATGCACCATGAAGTCGCTTTCGAAGCGGTCGGGCGCGTCTACTTCCTGTTCGGTGTAGGGAATGAAGTGGTTGACGATGCTCCAGGTTTTCCCGTTCCATTGCAGGTCGTTGGCCGAGGCGGTGAGGTTGCTGCCGCTGAAAAGCATCCAGACGAGGCAGTCGTTTTTGAACTCGTCGGTGAGTGGCGCAGTAGGTTGTAGAAACTGGTCGCGGTCATTGAGCCAAGTGGCTTTGATGAGGCGGCGAACGGAGAAGATAACGGCGGCTTGCCAGAGGTTTTCGGGGTTGATGAAGAAAGCACCCGGACTACCGTAAGTCGAGGAAAATATCGCCGTCCTCTGTCCGGCGTGCTGTGGGTCATTGCTATCGCAAAGCATTTGGCCTATTGCGCCATCAGACCAAAGCTTGCCCCTGACATCAATCGTTTTGACGGCAGGCTGTACTGCGTTCTTTAATGGAAGCGCAAGGTTGGTATTAGGTTTTGGTCTATCGACCCAATTGTTCAGTATGTCTCTACTTGCAATGTTCGAGAATATCTTTTCACCAATTGGCTCCGCACGCTTGTTTAGAACATCAACAACAACTTCTTTGATGGGCTCCATATCCTTCGCATCTGCCCTTGTTTTCCAAACAAGAAATCCAATTGGGAACTCACCCTTCAAACCTTCAAATGCTTTGCTGTGGACCACAAAGCCTCCTAGATATTTCACCAGCCACTGCTCTCGGAACAATTCAAAATTTGAAGAATTTATGTACTTCACTTTACTGAATACGGCAATCGTTGCCGTGGGAATCTCTCTTCCAATCCGCACCAAGAATTGCACAAAAAGTTCTCTGGAAGCGTAGCCATAATCTCTCATGTTCTTTCCAATTTTGGTGGAAGAAACTTTGATTTTTGCTTCGCTACCAAGTGTATCACCCGATTCCGCATACGGCGGATTAATCAGCACGAGAATCTTTTTCCCCTCCGCAATGGCTTTGCGAAGGGCTTCGGGCACTTTGTTGGTCAGGCTGTAATCAATCTGTCCGTCTTCGCCAATGTCGTCGTTCAGGTAGTCGTACTGGAAGCGGGTAGCGGCGGCGCAGGTTTTGGTGGCCTTCATCACGTCTACGTCGGCGGCATCCAGGGTGCTCATGTAGATGTTGCGGTGATTGCTGTGCTTTACTTCCAGGTTGCCCACGCCGCAGCACATGTCCCACACCACGTAGTCTTTCTGCCAGTTCTTGCCCAGCACTTCGGTGAGTTTATCATAGGCCTTGTCCACTACATGCAGCGGCGTGTAGTAAGCCCCTTTGAAGCTGCGCTCATCGAGCGGAATCAGGCTGTCGCGCCGCTCCAGCAAGTAGTTGCGGTAGGCGGCATCGGGTGGGCGGTGGTAGATGGCCCAGAAGCGCCGGTAGCCCTCGTGGCTGCCCAGTTCGTAGAGCTTACCGCCAAGGGCGAAAATGGGCTTGCCACTGCGGTGCAACAGTTCGGCCGGCAGGCTGGCGTGCGTACTCACGGTGCCGTCGCTCATAATGTCGGCGAAGAAGAGCAAGGCATACTCTTCCGGGGCCACGTCATTAATCTCATTCCCAATCAGGGCCACCCACTTATCAAATACCTGTTTCAGGTTGTCGGGCGTGATGGCTACACGGATGATGTCGCCCGACGCAATGGCCCCTTGGATGGTGCTGATAAATTCCTTCTCGTGGGTCTCAATCCGGAAGGAAACGAAGTAAGTGCCGATATGGGCCGACACCGCGTCAAGCGCTTCCTGGGTGTAGCCGCTGGCATTCTTGCCCCACTTAATTGTTTTTTTGGCGAGGAAAGGAATGACGTCCGCGCTTTTCATAATCGCGGCCTTCTGCGTGTCAATCACCGCGAGCAGCGGCGGCACCTGTTCGCCTTTGTTGAGCGCCTGCTGCACGTAGTGCATCAGCTGCGTAAACATGGCGTAGGTCGAGTGTTTATGCCCTTCTTTGGCTTCGAACCAAACTTCCTTGGTCTGAATATCGATAAGATTTTTGCTGTATCCTTTCAGATTGAGGGCCTTGATGTAAGCATCTTTGACATCTTCTTCGGAGCGGGCAAGTTGGAGCGATTGGTAGAGGGTCATGCTAAAAATTCAGTACAGTAAAATTAAGGAGCAGAAATAGGGCACTCGGGTCAATCAGTTAACTAACCCAAGTTGCGGTGTAGCCGCGTAGCGGCAATAGGTTTGTAGAAAAGGGGAATCTAACACGCAAAGCCGCGTAGCGGCGATAGATTTTCAGCTAATTCTGTCGCCGCTACGCGGCTTTTAGGCATCAGATAGGACATTGTCTACAGACCTGCCGCCGCTACGCGGCTACTCCGCAACTTGGGTTGGTTAAAGTACCTACGCCCCCACCGGCACTTCCACCACTTCCTTCTCAATCCACCTTCCGTCCTCGCGCATTAGCTCAATGAGCTCATCCACGGCCGCTTCTTCGGGCACCGATTTCTTGATGACTTCCTGGCCGCGGTAGAGGGCAATCTTGCTCTTGCCCACGCCCACGTAGCCGTAGTCGGCATCGGCCATTTCGCCGGGGCCGTTCACGATGCAGCCCATGATGCCGATTTTGATGCCCTTGAGGTGGTC